>DASVGV010000120.1:0-4649 GCA_036379355.1 Mycobacteriales bacterium
GACGAGCGGCCCCGGCGCGCGGCCGGTCCGGCCCGGGGTTGCCGGGGCGGCTCGGCCGGGCGGTCTTCCGCCTGCTGCGTTTCGGCTGGCTCCGGGTGGCGGCACTCGTCGGCGCGCTGGCGCGCGGCGTCGGCCACAGCGCCCGCGACCTGGATCCTGCGCACCGTCGGGACGGCGCCGGCCTTGCCGCGATCGGAGCCGCTGCCGTCGTCGCCGTCTCCGTGTGGTGGCACGGCGGGGGACCGGTCGGTACGGGCGTGTCCGCGTTCGTCCGCGGCGCGGTGGGTTCCACCGCAGCGGTCGTTCCGTTGCTGTTGGTCGTGGTCGGCTGGCGCCTGTTGCGGCACGCTGCCGACCCGCAGCACCGGGGTCGGATGACGGTCGGCGGGGTCTGCACGGCGCTGTCGGTGCTCGGGCTCATTCATCTGGCCCACGGCACGCCTGCCCCGTCCGCCGGCGCGCACGCCATCCGCACCTCCGGCGGCATCGTCGGCTTCCTGGCCAGCAGCCCGCTCGAGTCGGCGCTCACCGCCTGGCTGGCCGCCCCGCTGCTCGCCCTCCTGGGGCTGTTCGGGCTGCTGGTCCTGACCGGTACACCCGTGCGGCGAATCCCCGACCGACTCCGCGCGCTGGCGCATCGCGGCCAGGAGGAGGTCGTCGACGAGGAGACCGGTGAGGTCACGAGCCGGCCGCGCCGGCGTCGCGGCCGGCTCGTTCCCGGACTCACCGAACCGCCGCCGCCCGTCTACGAGACGAGCCCGGGCGAGCACGTCGACCTGGTCCAGCGAGCCCTGGTCGAGGACGCCGCCCTGGACGAGTCCGACGTCCCGACCGCGCAGGTCGCGACGATCACGCTCCCGGACGGCGACGACGAGCCGAGCATCACGCTCCCCGACTCGCCGGCCCGCGGGCGACCGGTCGGTTCCGGTACGCAGCTCGAGCTGGGTGCCGACGGCAAGGGCTACCGCCTGCCCGACCCGGCGCTCCTCGGCCGCGGCTCGCCGCCGAAGGCCCGTACCAAGGTCAACGACGACGTCATCGCGGCGCTCACCCAGGTGTTCGCCGAGTTCGGTGTCGACGCGACCGTCACCGGGTTCACCCGGGGGCCGACCGTGACCCGGTACGAGGTCGAGGTCGGCAGCGGGGTCAAGGTCGAGCGGATCACGCAGCTGAGCCGCAACATCGCGTACGCCGTGGCCTCCGCCGACGTCCGGATCCTCTCGCCGATCCCCGGCAAGTCCGCGATCGGTATCGAGATCCCGAACACCGACCGGGAGATCGTGAGCCTCGGTGACGTGCTGCGCAGCAGCGCTGCCACCTCCAACCAGCGACCGCTGGTGGTGGCCCTCGGCAAGGACATCGAGGGGGGGTACGTCGTCGCGGACCTCGCGCGGATGCCGCACATCCTGGTCGCCGGCGCCACCGGGTCCGGCAAGTCGACGTGCATGAACGCGCTGATCACCTCCGTGCTGACCCGCACCACGCCGGACGAGGTCCGGATGGTGCTGATCGACCCCAAGCGGGTCGAGCTGGCGGCGTACCAGGGCGTGCCGCACCTCGTCACGCCGATCATCACCAACCCGAAGAAGGCCGCCGAGGCACTGCAGTGGGTGGTCCGCGAGATGGACCTGCGCTACGAGGACCTGGCCGCGTCCGGCGTGCGGCATCTCGACGACTTCAACAACAAGGTCCGCTCCGGCGAGATCACGGCGCCGCCCGGCAGCGAACGGGTCTACCGCCCCTACCCGTACCTCTTGGTCATCGTCGACGAGCTGGCGGACCTGATGATGGTGGCGCCGCGGGACGTCGAGGAGTCGATCGTCCGGATCACCCAGCTCGCGCGCGCCGCGGGCATCCACCTGGTCCTGGCCACCCAGCGTCCCTCGGTCGACGTCGTGACCGGGCTGATCAAGGCCAACGTGCCGAGCCGGCTGGCGTTCGCCACCTCAAGCCTCGCCGACAGCCGGGTGATCCTCGACCAGCCCGGCGCGGAGAAGCTGATCGGCCTCGGAGACGGGCTGTTCCTTCCGATGGGCGCGTCCAAGCCGCTCCGCGTGCAGGGGGCGCTGGTCAGCGAGAAGGAGATCGCCGACGTCGTCTCCCACTGCCGGTCCCAGCAGGAGGCCGTCTACCGGGAAGACGTGATCCCGGCCGAGGGTGCGCGCAAGGAGGTCGACGCGGACATCGGCGACGACCTCGACCTGCTCTGCCAGGCCGTCGAGCAGGTGGTCACCACCCAGTTCGGCTCGACGTCCATGCTGCAGCGCAAGCTGCGGGTCGGGTTCGCCAAGGCCGGCCGGCTCATGGACCTCATGGAAAGCCGCGGCATCGTGGGTCCGAGCGAGGGCTCGAAGGCCCGCGACGTGCTCGTCCGGCCGGAGGAGCTCGAGGCGGTTCTGTTCACTCTGCGCGGGGAGTGAGCGGCCGATCCGGGCCCTTTGTCGACCTGTCGCCGCGGCCTATGCTGATACCGGCAACGGGACATCGTTGGTCCCCCTGACCCGATCTTCCTTCCCTGGAGGCCGCATGACGGTCCCGCCGTCCGACGACGCTCGTCCGGCGCGTCCGACCCCGGCCGTTCTCGGTGCCCACATCGCCGCCCTGCGCGAGGCGGCGGGCCTGTCGGTCGACCAGGTGGCCTCCCGGACGCGCATCCGTGCCAGCCTGCTCGAGTCGATGGAACGCGGCGACTTCGCCCCCTGCGGAGGAGCGGTCTACGCGCGCGGCCATCTGCGCTCGATCGCCCGGGTCGTCGGTGCCGACGCGCAGGACCTCGTCGACGCGTACGACCGGATGGCGGGTGAGGAGCCGCCGTCGGTCGCGCGGATCGCGGAGGCTCCCCACGAGCCGGCGGCGCACGTGCCGTTCGCCGAGCTGTCGGACCGGCCGCTTCCCACACCGCTCCAGGTCACCGGCGACCAGGATCCCTCCGCGCCGCTCCCCGCGCACGAGCGGTCCCGAGGTCCCGCGCTCGTGCTGCCCGGTTCGCGGAACCTCGAGGGCCGGCGCGGATCGCCGCTGCTGCTGCTCGGCATCGGCGTCGCTGCGCTCGTCGTGATCATCGCCGGCATCGCGCTGGCGATCCCGAAGCACCACGGCCCGTCCACGGTGGCGGTCGGTCCGCCGGCCACCCCGTCCTCCGGCCCGCCGCCGACGCACGCGACCGCCCCGGTCTCCCCGAGCACGTCGGCAACCCTGGCGATGGCCGGGGTGAACGTCACCGTGGCGGTCACCAACCAGGCCTCGTGGGTGCACGTCACCGGCAGCGGTGGCGTGCTGGTGTTCCAGGGAACGCTGGGACCGGGGTCGACCAAGTCCTTCCACGACGCGCAGACGCTGTCGTTCGTGTTCGGGTACGCCCCCGCGATCGACCTGACCTACAACGGCCAGCACGTCGGCTCACCCCCCGACAGCAGCGGCGGTGACGTCGCCCACGTGACCTTCACGGCCGCGCCGACCGCGAGCTGAGCACGGCGCCCGCACCGTAGACTGCCGGGGTGTCCGAGTCCGCAGAGCGTGGCGCCCGGGTGGCGCTGGTGACGCTGGGCTGCGCCCGCAACGAGACAGACTCGGAGGAGCTCGCCGCGCGCCTGGTCGCCGACGGCTACACGGTCGTCGACGACGCGGACGACGCGGACGCCATCCTCGTCAACACCTGCGGCTTCATCGAGGCGGCCAAGACCGACAGCGTCGACACGCTGCTGGCCGCCGCCGACCACGCCCCGACCATCGCCGTCGGCTGCCTGGCCGAGCGTTATGGCAACGGTCTGGCCGAGGCGCTGCCGGAGGCGACCGTGCTCGGGTTCGACGACTACCCGCAGATCGGTGCGAAGGTCGCCGCGGTCCTGCGCGGCGAGAGCCTGCCCGCGCACCGGCCGGCCGACCGGCGTCGGCTGCTGCCGATCGCGCCGGTCCAGCGCCGCTCCGGCGGCGTCGTGCTCGCCGACCTGGTGCCCGGCATGGCGCCGGCCAGCGGGCCGCGGGTGCTGCGGCGCCGGCTGACCGGCGGTCCGGTGGCGCCGCTCAAGCTCGCGTCCGGGTGCGACCGGCGGTGCGCGTTCTGCGCGATCCCGTCGTTCCGCGGGTCGTTCGTCTCCCGGGACCCGCAGGACCTGCTGGCCGAGGCCGCCTGGCTCGCGTCGGACGGCGTGCGCGAGCTGGTGCTGGTCAGCGAGAACTCCACGTCCTACGGCAAGGACCTCGGCGACGTACGGCTGCTGGAGAAGCTGCTGCCGCAGCTCGCCGCGGTGGAGGGCATCGCGCGCGTGCGGGTCGCGTACCTCCAGCCCGCCGAGACCCGCCCGACGCTGCTGGAGGTCCTGCTGACGACGCCGGGCGTGGCCCCGTACCTCGACCTGTCGTTCCAGCATGCGAGCGCGGCCGTGCTGCGGCGGATGCGCCGCTTCGGCGACGCAGATCGCTTCCTGGACCTGCTCGCGTCCGCGCGCGCCCACGACCCGCTGCTCGGCGCGCGGACGAACGTCATCGCCGGCTTTCCGGGCGAGACCAAGGCCGACGTCGCCGAGCTGGTGCGCTTCCTCGAGGGGGCCCGCCTCGACGCGGTCGGGATCTTCGGCTACTCCGACGAGGACGGTACGGAGGCCGCGACGCTACCGGGAAAGGTCGCCTCGACGACCATCACCCGACGG
>DASVGV010000121.1:0-32614 GCA_036379355.1 Mycobacteriales bacterium
CGCGCCATAGCGGTTTTCAAGACCGCCGCCATCGGCCGCTAGGCGAGCCCTCCGGTTCGCGAGGCTACGGGATCGGCCGGTTTCGACTCGCCGCGGGATGTCGAGGTTCCGGGCAGGAGCAGGGGCGGCGGCTGGCCGCAACCTCGACAACGGGCCCGCGCGGCGGCGGCAGGTACGGCGACCGGGCACCGGATCAGGGCGACCAGGCCGGTGGCAGCGGGCGACCGAGGCGTTCGGCGAGGGCCGTGTTGTCCGCCGCGAACGACCGGCGTAACGCCGCCGCCGCAGCAGGTTCCAGCGCCGGCGGCCGGCCCCCCTGCGCGTTCCAGGTGTAGGCCCGCCGTCCCCATCCGGTACGCCGGGACGCCCCCGAGAGGTAAAGAGCGCGCTGCACGAACCGGGAGCGGGGTCGGGCGGTGGGGTTCACGGACCTCGTCGACGCGGGCGTGACGTCGTCGCGCACGCCGGCGAACCGGCACACCGCCGCGAAGGTCCCCGCCGGGTCGGCCACGAGGTCGTCGAAGAGCAGTACGAGCAGCCGCTCCGCCCCGACGGCGGCATCCCAGCGCGCGAGCTGTCCGGCGTACCGGCCGCGGCCGAGGTAGTCGACGCCCGTCCCACGCCGCTCGGCGCGCAACGCCTTCGGCCACGAGCGGCGCTCCAGGCCGAGCTGGCTGAAGAACCAGTAGTTCGACCAGGCCCGGCTGACCGGCTCGCGCAGGACCGCGACGAACCGAGCGGTCGGCAGCGCAGCCGCTGCCCGGCCGGGCGCAAGGGGATGGCCGAGGTACGTCGGCGTCGCCTCGCCGACGACGAGGCCCGGGCCGCCCGGCGGCAGCTGCTCGCGGTACCAGTCCAGCCCTCGGTCGGCGTACCGGTCGAAGAACTCCAGCTCCTTCGTCGCCGACATGCGCACCTGCGGGTGGGCGGACAGCCACTGCGCCAGCGAGGTGGTACCCGCCTTGGGCGCGCCGATGACGACGAGGTCCGGCAGCTGCCCGCTCACCGCGGTGCCCGCCAGGTCGCAGCGGCGCTCATCGGCGTCCTTCCGGCTCGGTGTCGGCCGACGGTAGCGGCTCCCGTGCCGTCCGCGTCCGGACCGGGCAAAAGTCTGTGTCGCAGGCCGCAACTTTTGCCTGGCGGGCGCGTTAGCCGTCGCAGCACCCAGAAGACCCGACCGAACTTCCGGCCGGATCGGCCCAGACACCCGCCGAGCGCAAGGGAAGTGACGCCAGCATGACCGAGGTTGTCGACGCGCCGCTCGCAGGATGGGCAGCCGAGGCGACCGTCCCCGCCGGGCTCGGTCCGCGCACGCTCACCACCGGTCGCCGCGCCGCCGAGCTCGCAGGTCGCACGCGCCCACGGACCCGCTGGACCGACGTACTCACGGCCGTGCACGGCTCCTCCCACGTCCGCGTCGCCGGCATCGCCGACGGCGCCGTCGTCCTGCTCGCCGCCGAGATGCTGCGCGTGGTGCCGATCTGGGTACGGCTCGCGGCCCCGCTCGCGTTCGTCGCGGTCGCGTACCTCTGCCAGGTCTATGCGCCGCGCGACACCGTCCAGACCCGCGGCTTCCTGTGGTACCCGCTGCGCATCGTCGTTCCGCTGACCGTCTTCGGCCTCGGCGCACGCGCCACCGGAGCGGTCACGCTCGGGACGGCGACCGCGCTCTGCCTCACGGTGATGGCGCTGCTGACCCTTCTGCGCGCCGGCACGTGGTCGGTGCTGACGGTCGCCCGCCGCCATGGCCACGGCCTGCGCCACGCGCTCATCATCGGCGACGGCGAGACCGCCACGGTCCTGCGCGACCGGCTCCTGGAGTTCCCCGAGGCGGGCCTGCTCCCCCGGCGCATCCTGTCGTACGCGGAGGCCAAGAAGTCCGGCACGCTGGACCGGGAGATGAGCGCCGACCGCATCCGCCACGTCCTGCTCGTCGCCCCCGGACCCGGTGAGGCGCTGCTCACCGCCGCGCTGCCCCGCCACTCGGTCGCCGCGCCGTACTTCTCGACGGTGCCGTCGCTGGCCGAGCTGTTCCTCGACCCGCAGTCGTCGGTGGAGGTCGGCGGGATCCCGCTCGTCCCCCTCGGCCGGGTCACGCGCGCACGGCACACGTTCCCGGGCAAGCGCGTCCTGGACCTCGTCGCCGGCGGCGCGCTGGCGCTGGCCCTGCTCCCCGTCATCGCCGTTGTCGCGCTCGCGATCAAGCTGGACGACGGCGGCCCGGTGTTCTACCGGCAGACGCGCGTCGGCCGCGGGGGCGAGTCATTCGGGATGCTGAAGTTCCGCAGCATGGTCGTCGGCGCCGACGCGATGCTGGCCGACCTGGCCGAGGACAACATGACCGACGGCCTGCTGTTCAAGATGCGCAACGACCCGCGCATCACCCGCGTCGGCCGGTTCCTGCGCCGCACCTCGCTCGACGAGCTGCCCCAGGTGTGGAACGTCCTGCGCGGCACCATGAGCCTCGTCGGCCCCCGGCCCCTTCCGGTCGACGCCGCCGAGTTCTCCCCCGGTGACGCCGAGCGCCACACCGTGCTGCCGGGCATCACCGGCTACTGGCAGCTGTCGGGTGGGCCGGAGCTCACCTACCAGGAGATGATCCGCCTCGACCTCGCGTACATCCGCAGCTGGTCGCTCTGGCTGGACCTGCGGCTGCTGGTACGTACCGTCCCGGCCATGCTGCACCGGCACGGCGCGGGCTGAGCGCGCGGCGGCACGACCGCCCCCTCCGCGTCCTGCACGTCAACGACCGCGGCATCGGCAGCGGCGGCGGGGCGGAGGTCAACCTGGGCCGGCTCGTGACCGCCCAACGTGCGGCCGGCGACGAGCCGCACGTCCTCGCCGGGGAAGTACGTCACGACGGAGTCCGCCGACTCCTCGACCTCTGGGACCCCGCCGCGCGCCGGCTGGTCGCGGCGCGGGTCACCGACCTGCAGCCCGACATCGTCCACCTGCACAACGTCGTCCGCGAGCTGTCGCCCAGCGTGCTGGGCGTCATCCGGGACCGGCCCGTCGTGCTCACCGTGCACGACATGCGCCTGCTCGGCGGCGGGGAGCACCACCTGCCCGACCCCCGTGCGGCCGCCGACCGGTGGTTCCTCGCCCCGCTCACCCGGCGGGCGATCCGCCGGCTCGCCGCCGTCCTGGCCGTCTCGGAGGTCGTCGCCGAGACGCTCCGGGCCGCCGGCGTGTCGCGGGTCCACGTGGTCCCCGTTCCCGTACCGGCGCCCCTCGTCGCCCCGCGCCCGGCGGGCGAGTGCACGGACGTGCTGTTCGCCGCGTCGCTCGTGGCCGACAAGGGCGCGCGGGTCCTGCTCGACGCCTTCGGCCTGGTGGCGGACCGGCACCCGTCGGCGCGCCTCGTGCTCGCCGGCTCCGGACCGGATGCGGCGGCGCTGGCCCGCGCGGCCGAACGCTGGGGGCCGCGGGTGCTGCTGCCCGGCCGGCTCGACGCCGACGGCGTCTCGCGGGCGATGAGCCGGGCCCGCGTCGTGGTCGTCCCCTCGTTGCCCGCCCTGCGCCGCGAGGGGTCGTCGCTCACGGCCGCCGAGGCGGCGCGGCACGGCCGGCCGGTCGTGACCAGCGACGACCCGGCCGCGGCCGAGGTGGCCCGGGCGGTCGGCGGGGACGTCGTTCCTGCCGGTGACGTCGCCGCGCTCGCGGCCCGGCTGAACCACTGGCTGGGTGACCCGGACGCCGCCAGCGCGGCCGGCGCGGTCTGCGCCGAGCGGGCTCGGGCCTACGACAGCGACGCGTCTGCCGCCGCCGTCCGGAGCGTCTACCTCGAGGTGCTGGGCGACTAGCGCCCGAACAGGCTGGCTGGATGCTTGCGCACGAAGCGCACCATCCCGCGCAGGTGCCACCAGGTACGCCGCGACAGGAAGCGCTCGTCGATCACCGCTCCGTACCGGTGCTGGACGACCGCAGCCGGCACGAGCCAGCGCTCCCACCCCGCCTTGTTCGCGCGGTAACCGAGGTCGATGTCCTCGCCGTACAGCCGGAAGCCGGCGTCCAGCCCGCCGATGTCCGCGAGCATCTCCCTGCGCAGCAGGAGAAACCCGCCGAGGAGCCAGTCCGCCTGCACGGGCTCGTCCGGCCGGTCGTCGAGGTGGTAGTGCCTCCGCTGCCACTTCTTCGGGTCGAACAGGAGCCGCAGCGGCGTTCGCCGGACGAGCGTGCCGGCGACGGTCGGGAACGACCGCCGGGACGGCTGCCAGGACCCGTCGGCATAGACGAGCCCCGGCCCGACGACTCCGCTCCTCGGATGCGCGTCGGCGAAGGCGACCAGGGTCGCGACCGCGCCGGGCCGGGCGATCGCGTCCGGATTCGCGATGACGACGTACGGGGCGCGGGTCGCCGCCACGCCGTCGTTCGCATTCGCCGCGTAGCCCTGCGGCCGGGGCTGAGTGAGGACGGTTGCGGTCGGCGGCAGCCCCTCGATCGGGCCGGGCAGGTTCGCGACGACGACCAGCTCGTCGGCCTGCTCGGCCGCCGCCGCGAGGCAGGCCGGCAGGTCCTCGTGCGGCCCGTGCGTGATCACCACGACGGCGACGGTCGGCTCCGCCGCGGTCACGACAACACCTCTTCGTACGCGGCGACGGTGCGCTCCGCCAGCGCCGCCCAGGTGAAGCCCGCCGCCCGTTCGAGACCCGCGGCCCGCAGCCGGTCGCGGTCGGCGAGCGCCCGCGCGATCCCGCCGGCAAGGACCTCGGGATCACCGAGGGGGACCAGCACCGCGGCGTCGCCGGCGACCTCGGGCAACGCCGTCGTGTCGCTCGCGACGACCGGTGTGCCACTGGCCATCGCCTCCAGGACCGGCAGGCCGAAACCCTCGTAGCTGGAGGGAAAGACGAGGCACTCGGCCCCGCGGTAGAGGGCGGCGAGCCGGGGTCGGTCGACATGCCCGAGCAGCTCCACGCGACTGTCGAGACCCAGGCGGGTGATCGCGGCGCGCACCTCCTCCAGCCCCGCCTTGTGCGGGCCGACGAGAAGCATCCGCAGATGCCCGCCGAGAGCCGCCAGGGCCTCGACGGCGAGCACCGGGTTCTTGCGCGGCTGGAGCGCCCCGACGAAAAGGAGGTACGGCGCCCCCGAGGGCCGGTCGCCGGTGGGCGAGAAGATCTCGTCGACACCATTGGGGGTGACCACGATCCGGCCCGGGTCGGCCCGGTAGCACTCGACCAGGTCCGCCTTGCTGAACTCCGAGACCGTGAGCACGAGATCCGCGCGGCGGACCGCGCGCGGCACCAGCGTCCGCATCAGTGTCCGGTCGGCGCGCCCCATCAGGTCGCCGCGGCGCTCGAACGACAGGTCGTGCACGGTGACGGCGGACCGGCCCCGCCAGCCGGGTGGGATGACGTACTGGAAGTGCGCGAGGTCGGGGCGGCGGCGGCGCAGCAGCCGCGGCAGCGACCAGACCATCCGCAGCTCCGAGGACCGGGCCGGCAGGCGGACCGGCGTGATGCCGGGCGGCACCAGCTCCGGGTGGCGGGTCACGGCCTCGACCTGGCCGGCGAGCCGGCTGGTGGCGAGACCGGACAGCAGCTGGGTCACGTACGTCTCGTCGCCGGTGCGCCGGCGGCCGAGCACGTCGGCGTCGACGAGGACCCGGCTCATCGCCGTACCTCGAAGTGCCCGTCGCGCAGGTCCAGACGCCGGGCCTGCCGGACGCCGTCGAGAACGCCGACCGACCGCGCGAGCGCGCCGATGCTGCCGGCGTACCGGCCGTGCCGGGCACGGCGGGCGGCGGGCACCGCGCCGTGCCGCCACAGCTCCGCGAGCACCAGGGACCGCTCGCGGGCGATGCGCCGGCGTTTCACCGCGACCGCGCCCGCCCCGACGCCGTACCGGTAGAGCACGCGACGGGCCGCCGCGTCGTCGCGCCAGGCGACGTGGGTCACGGCGACGTCGGGGGCCGACCGGGTCACCCAGCCGGCGCGGACGACCCGCCAGAACGCGTCCTTGTCCTCGCCGCTGCCGAGCGGCGCGCCGACGCCCAGGAGGTCGTCGAACCCGCCGATCGCCTCGAGCGCGGTACGGCGGAACGCCATGCAGGCGCCGTGGCCGATGGCCGACAGGTCGCCGGTCCCGTCGTACTCGCTGGGCCCGTCGCGCTCGGACACCGACAGGGGGATGCCTCCCTCTTCAGCCGCACAGACCCGGCCCCAGACCGCACCGACGCGGGGGTCGGCGAGCGCCGCCGCGGCAGCCGTGGCCCAGCCCGCGAGCGGCCGGCAGTCGTCGTCGGTGAACAGCAGGAGGGGCCGGCTGGTCGAGCGCCAGCCGAGGTTGCGCGCGCGGCTGAGCCCCGGCTGCTCGCAGCGCAGCACTCGTACCCCCGCGGCCTCGGCGGCGCGGGCAACCCCGTCGTCGCGCGACGCCGAGTCGACGACCACGACCTCGTCGACCGGACGCACCGCGGCGAGCACGGCGGGAAGTGCCTCGGCGAGCAGCTCGGACCGGTCGCGCGAGCACAAGATCACCGACAGCGCGTCACTATGCTCCGCCGCGTGCGGGTCCTGGTGGTCGTCCCGTGGGAGCCGTGGCGGCTCGCGGACGGGGTCGTCCTGCCCCTGCACCACCACCTCCACGCCCTGGCCGGACGCCACCAGCTGACCGTGCTGGCGAGCGGCTCGCGGGTCCGGGGCGAGCTGCAGGTCACCGGGCCCGAGCGGACGCTACCGGACGGCGTGCGCTGCCGGGCGTTCGGGACGAAACGCCCGCCGGCCCTGGACTACCTGCTGCGGCGCGGCCGCAGCGCGCTACGCCGGGAACCGGCCCACGTGTTCTACGTGGAGCGACCGGCGCTCCTCGCCGCCCTCGCGGACGAGGTGCCGCGCCATGACGTCCTGCACCTCGTGGGGTGGGGCACCGCCCAGCTCGCGACGCGGTACGCCGACGTCCCGTCGGTGCACGTCGCCGTCGACCCGTGGGAGCCGAGCTGGAACAACCGCCGGTACGGGCCGGTGCGGCGGCTGGCCGATGCCGGCCAGCGATCCCAGGTCGCCCGCCACGAGGCCCGGCACTACCCGCACGCGACGGCCGTCGTGGTCGTGGCCGAGGCGGACGCGGACCTCTTGCGGCAACGGATCCCGACCGCCCGGTTCGCCGTCGTCCCGAACGGCGTGGTCCCCGGGCCCGAGCCGACGCCGCTGCCCGCCACCGACGTCCTGGGGTTCCACGGCGCGTTCGAGACGCAGGCGAACGTCGACGGGGCGCGCGCCCTGGTGGAGCGGGTCTGGCCGCGGGTCCGCGAACGGCTGCCCGGATGCACCGTCCTGCTGGCCGGTCGCGACCCGTCGCGCGAGGTCCTCGACCTGGCCGCGCAGCCGGGCGTCGAGCTGCGGGCCGACGTCCCCGACATGCGCGGCGAGCTCGACCGCATGGCGGTGCACGTGGCGTGGATGCCGTCCGGGCTGGGTCAGAAGAACAAGGTGCTCGAGGCGATGGCCGCCGGCCGGCCGGTGGTCGCCAACGCCCGCGGTGCCAGCGGGATCGGCGCGGGGGACGGCCTGCTGGTCGCCGAGGACGACGCCGCCGCGGCGGACCTGGTCGTCGCGCTGCTGGCCGACCGCGCCCGGGCCGAGCAGGTGGGGCGGGCCGGGCGCGACCGGGTCGTCCGCGAGTTCGGCTGGGCGGCCAGCGCGCAGCGCATGGAGCGGCTGTGGGAGCAGGCCGTGGCCGGCGAGGCCACGCCGTGAGGTTCGCGTTCGCCACCCGGAACCTGCCCGAGCAGTACGGCGGCGCCGCGGGCCGTCAGCTGTGGGCGGTGGGCGAGGCGCTGCTGGCAGCCGGGCACGACGTGACGGCCTGGTGCTGGCGACCGGAGCCGCCCCGCGGCGAGGTCCCCGCCTGGTGCACGTGGCGGCCGCTGCCCGCGGAGGCGGCGTGGCGGACGCGGACCCGCGCACTGCTGCGGCCCCGTACGGACGCGGCTCGGGGGGCCTGGACAGCGCCCGCCGACGCCGTCGCGGTCGCGGACGATCCGGTGTCCTGGGCGGCGGTCGCCGGCCAGGGGGCCCGGGCCGTCGCCACCGTGCACTACTCGGTGGCGTTGGACCGCCGTGCGCTGGCCGACCACCGCCCGGCCGTGGTGCAGGACGCGCGGGGCGAGCGGCGAGCGGTCCGCCGGGCCGACGCGGTCTGGGCCCTGTCCACCCGGGTCCGGGACGCAGTCGGACGGGGCGTGGTCGTCCCGGCCTGCGTACCCGTACCGGCGTCGGTCGTCCCGCCTGTCGACGCGCCGGTCGCGGGCCTGCTGGCCGACTGGTCCTGGGCGCCGAACCGGGCCGCCGCCGGCGCGCTCGTGCGCGGCTGGCCGGCGGTCCGCGCGGCCGTCCCGGGCGCGCGGCTGCTGCTGGCCGGTCGCGGCGCCGCGCCGGTGGGCGCCGCGGCCGGCGTCGAGTGGCTCGGCGAGGTGCCGGCCACCGCCGACCTGCTCGCGCAGGTCGCCGTCTTCGCGTTTCCGTGCCCGCCGACCTCCGGCCCGAAGATGAAGGTGCTCGACGCGCTGGCGCACGGCATCCCCGTGCTCACCACCCCCGCCGGCGCGGAGGGGATTGCCGGGGACACCACCGGCGCGCTGGCCGTCCAGCCCGAGCGGGGGTTCACCGACCGGCTCGTGGCCCTGCTCAGCGACCCGCCGTCGCGTACGGCGATGGGCGCGGCCGGCCGTCGGCTGCTCGTGGACGGGCACGCGCCGGCGGTGGCGGCGCAGGCTCGGGTGGCGGCGGCCCAGCGGCTCGCCGCGGACGCCACGGCACGAGGATGAGCAGCCCGAGGACGAGCAGCGGCAGCCACACCGGTGCCGTCCGGGCCGCGGTCGGGCGACCGGTGGCGACGGGGTCCACCGCCAGCAGCCGGAAGGTGGGCAGCCGCCCCGGTCCGTTCAGCTCGCCGACCAGGGCGTCGTGCGCCCGGGCCAGCGCCGCCCGGGACGGCGCCTGGATGCGGATGTCGCCGACGCCGGCCGCGCCGAACCCGTTCACGCAGTCCACCGACACGTGCGGGCCCAGGGCGCGCGTCGACGTCGCCTCGCCGCAGACCGTCCCGATCAGCGCCTCGGCGGGCGTCACGGCGTCGTACCCCAGCGTCTCGTGGGTCGCGGTCAGCGTCGTGAACTCGTAGTCCTGAGCTGCGTGGACCGGCGCGACCCCGGCCACCACGCCACCGACGGCCGCCGCGACCACGCCACTGGCCACGACCAGCCGGAGCCCCGGTCGCGGCAGACGGACCGGGCGATGTCGCTGCTCGAGGAGCACCGTGGCGACGGCCACCAGCAGCCACAGCAGGTGGACGTCCTGGAGGAGGGTGAAGGCGTCGTAGGTCATGGCGCCCGCGCCGAAGGTCAGGACGCCGGTCGTGCACGCGGCGGCCACGAGCCGGTCGTGCGGGTCGGGCAGCGCGAGGCCGCGGCCGGTCTGGACGAGTGCCGCGACGAACAGGACGAACAGGAGCGTCGCGCCGATCGCGCCGAGCTCCGCGTACTCGAGAAGCAGGGCGTTGTCGGTGGTCTGGAACCCCGCGGTGACCAGGTCGCCGAGCCCGAGACCGCGGAACGGGTGCACCGCCACCGCGTGCATGATCGGCGCGAGTCGCTGGCTGCGGACGTCGATCGACCCGGAGTCGGCAGAGGCGCTCAGGTGCCCGGCCACGGACGGGACGAGGACGTACGCGGCCAGGGCGGCGGCCACGACTCCGGCGGTGAGCGCCCCCAGGCGGCGGTGGCGGGCCAGCAGGCCGAGGACCAGGACCACGACGACGACCGAGCCGAGGGCGCTGCGGGTGAACGACCAGTAGATACCGAGGACGACGAGCGCGGTCCCGGCGACGGCCAGCAGGGTCCGCGCCCGGCGGCCCCGCAGCGCAACGACGATGAGGGCGGGCAGCAGCATCGCGCTCATCCACGCGAACTGGAGGGCGAACTCCGCGCCGGCACGGACACGCGGCGCGCCCTGCCGGGGCGTGAGCGGGTACGCGGCGTCGGTGCCCGCCTGTCCGGGCAGGCGGGAGAACAGCCAGTGCCCGTACGACCCGCCCGTGGCGTGTTCCAGGAGGGCGATGACGGTGCTGACGAGCACCGCGGCGGCGGCCACCGCGAGCACCCGACGGACGTCCGCCACCCGCCGCGCCAGCGCCACGCAGACGACGAAGAACGCCAGCTGGTCGACGAGGTCCAAGAGGCGGTAGCCGGCGTAGCCGAGCACGCCGGAGTCCGGCGACCAGCCGATGCCGACCACCGCCGAGTACGCGACGAGCAGCACGAGTGCGACCAGGGCGGGAGCCGGGCGCAGCGCGGCGCGCGCGGACTGCCGCTCCTCCCGGACGAGGACGAGGCGGACGGCTCCTGCCAGGACCAGGACGTGCTGCACGGTCACGTAGCTCGTGTGCAGGTGCGGCACCGTCAGCGGCGCGGGGACGAGGACCGCGGCCAGCGCGAGCACCGCGAGGGCCGCGAGCGGGCGGAGCCGATAGACCGCGACGGCGCCCGCCACAGTGAGCAGTACGACGGCGATGGCCGGCAACGGCGTCAGGTATTCCTGCGGCGCAGGGCATCCGCGCCGACGGCACCGGCGGCCGCGACGATGACGAACGCGATCAGCCCGACGAGCAGCGCCCGCTTGCGGCTGGGCGACGCCTTGGCGCCGGGGCTCGCCGGCGTCACGACCGACAACTGCACCTGGTTGTCCGGCGGGATGCGGGCCGCGGTCTCCTCGCGCTGCAGATAGCTGATCAGCCCGGCGGCGCCCGCCTGCGCGATCTCCCGCGCGCCGTCCGACGATCCGATCTGGGCGTTGACGTCGATCAAGAGGCTGTTGGTCGGCGCGGCTGCGGACAGAGCGGCGTGCACCTGGCCGACCGGCCGTCCCACCGCCTGGGCGACGGGAGCGGCGAACACCTCCGTCGACACGATTCCGACGTACTTGAGCCGCAGGCGGACGAGCTTGGTCAGCAGCGCGTCGTCACCGCTCTTGGCGAGCGCGGGCTCCTGGTCGAGCATCAGGACGGCCGTACTGCGATAGATCGGTGCTTGCGACACCACGATGGCGCCGCCGATCGCTCCGGCGATGACGCCGAGGACCAGGCCCGCGATGAACACCGTCAGCGGTGACAGCAGGCGCCACCTCGTACGGGGTACGGGTCCGGTCACGGCACGACCCGGACCGCGCCGCCGGGACCGCCCAGGTCGCCCGTCATCGCCCTTTGCCTCCAGGTTTCGGCCCATGAGCGTATGCGAGGCTAGCAGCGCAGCGACGTCGCCGGGCCATGCCGAGGAGGTGCGGGTGCCGACCACCGGGCAGCCGGTCAGCGTCGTCGTTCCCACGCGTGACCGGCCGGAGATGCTGGCCCGCTGCCTGGCCTCGGTGCGCGCCAGCCTGCGCGACGGCGACGAGCTCGTCGTCGTGGACTCCGCGTCCCGTGACGCCGGCGCCGTACGCGGTGTCGCCGAGCGGTACGGAGCCCGGGTCGTCCGCTGCGACGTTCCCGGCGTCGACCTCGCCCGCAACGCCGGCTGGCCCGCAGGAAGCCGCTCGCTGGTCCTGTTCACCGACGACGACGTGGTGGTGGACGCCGGCTGGGCGGACGCGTTCTCCCGGTGCGCGGCCGAGCATCCCGAAGCCGCGTTCCTCACCGGCTGGATCGGCGTTCCCGACGGCCAGCAGCGCGGGTACGAAGTGGCGATCAAGGACGACGACATGCCTGCGGTCCTCGACCGCAGCACGCGCGGGATCCTCGGCCACGGCGCGAGCCTGGCGGTGCGCCGGGAGGTTCTGGTCGCCGTCGGCGGCTGGGACGAGGCGCTCGGGTCCGGCGCCCGGTTCCAGTCGTCGCCCGAGGTGGACCTGTTCGACCGGATGCTGGCCGCCGGCCACACCGGTCGGTTCTGTCCGGAGGCGCGGGCGTGGCACGACCAGTGGCGGGCCGGCACCGAGATCGTTCGGCTGCACCTGCGGTACGGCACCGGCGCAGGGGCCCGGCTCGCCAAGCTGATCCGGACCGATCGTGGGCGCTTCCGCCACGTAGCCCGGGAATGCCTGTGGGACTGGGGATTCGTCGCGCTCGGCCAGCATCTGCGGGAGCGTGACCTCCGCCGGGCGCTGGTGGCCCTGACCCGCATGTCCGGATACCTGATCGGCTTCGTCCGCGCGCTCGCGGTGCCCGTGCGCGACGGGCACTTCCGGCCGCGACGCGCGCGCTAGAGCACGACCGTCCGGGCCCGTACCGACCCGCGTACGAGCGCCAGCGACTCCACCAGGTCGCGGCGCAGCAGCACCGGCGCGGCCGCCAGCCGCCGGCGGCGCCCACCCGGCCGGGTCAGGTCGGCGAGGCCGGCGACCCGCGCGAGGTAGGGCAGCGTGAGCAGCGCCGGTCGCGCGTCCCGCCCCAGCGCCGCGGCTGCGACGCCACCAACCGCCAGCCACAGCGCGACGCGCTGCCGGCCCAGCACGACCCCCTGCCACAGGAACGTCTCGCGCAGCTCGGGTACGCGGCGGACCAGCACCGGAAACGCGGCGGCCAGCGCAGCGCGGCGGACGAGCAGCGCCGGGTCCGGGGGGAAGACCTCGTGCTCGACCACGGCCTGCACCGCGAAGCGGCTCGCCGCACCGGCCCGCTTCACCCGCCAGCCCAGCTCGGTGTCCTCCCCGAAGGGCAGGTGCTGCCACCGCGGACCGAGTACGGCAGCGACCTCGCCGGCGAACCCGAGGTCGAACGGCCCGTGCGGGGCCGGCGCCCCGGCGGCGTCCAGCGCGGCGCGGCGGTAGGCGATGTTGCACGTCTCGTACAGGCCGAACTCGGCCGGTGTCCACTGGGTCCGTGACAGGGGCGCGAGTGGCTGAGCCGGGTCCGCGGTGGTGCGTCCCTGCACCAGCCCGACACCGTCGCGCATTCCGGCGAGCAGCGCCTCCAGCCAGGTGGGCCGGGGCCGGCAGTCGTCGTCGGTGAAGGCGACCACTTCGCCGCGGCTGGCGGCCACCGCGAGGTTCCTGCCCTCGGCCACCGGCAGGTTGGCGTCACGGCGGATCACCCGAAGGCCCGGCGGCGCCTGCCGCACCGCGCGGTCCTCGAGAAGCGCGGCGGTCCCGTCCGTGCTGCCGTTGTCGACGACGAGCACCTCGTCCGGCCGGAGGGTCTGGGCGCCGAGTGCGTCGAGGGTCCGCGCGACCAGGTCTCGGCGGTTGTGGGTGACCAGGACCACGCTGGTCGTCGGGCGCGCCCGGCACGGCTCCGGCACCCGCGGCAGGTCGCGCCCCCGCGCCCCTGCGGCCAGGGCGATCCACAGTTGCTCGAGGTCGGCGGTCTGCGCCCCGAGCTCGTACCGCGCCGCGACGTGGGCCCGGCCGGCGCGGCCCATGGCCGGCCAGCGCCCCGGCGTCGCCAGCAGGCCGGACAGCGCCTCGGCGAGAGCCGGGACGATGCGTTCGTCCTCGGGAACGAGGATCGCGCCGTCGGGGCACACGGCCTCGGTCACGCCCCCGTGCGCGACGGTGACCAGCGGCACGCCGCAGGCCTGCGCCTCCAGGTTCACCAGGCCGAGCGACTCGGCGTCGCCGTCGGGTGCGGTACGGCTCGCGGTGACCGCCAGGTCCGTCGCGTCGAGGGCGGCCCGTACGGTCCCCGGTGGGCGGCCGTCCACCACCTCCGCCGGCAGGCCGAGCTCCGCCAGCAGCGATCTCAGCGGCGGCTCGAGTGGGCCGTGGCCGACGAAGCGGGCCCGCAGCGGTGTGCGCGCGTGCACGGAGGCGAGTGCGCGGGCGACGTCGAGCACGCCCTTCTTGGCCGCGAACCGGCCCGCGAACGTCACGGTCGGCGGGCCGTCCGGCGCCGTCCGTTCCCGGAACGGGAGCGCGGCCAGGTCCAGCCCGCTCGGCACCACCCGTACGACGGACGGGTCGACGCCCGCGGCCTCGGCAGCGTCGGCGAGGAACCGCGACGGGGTGACGACCAGGTCGGCGGCGCGCACGGCCGGGAGGAGGTCGGCGCCGGGGAGCCGCGCGGCCACCAGCAGGTCCCATCCGTGCAGCGACACCGCGAAGGGCCGGCGAAGGCGCCGGGCGGCGCGCCAGGTCGGCTGGGCGGTCATGCCGAAGTGCCCGTGCAGGACGGCCGCGCGCTCGGCGACGGCCACCGCCGCGACGGCCGCATGCAGCGGGCAGCGACCGAATACGCGGTACGCCGCCGGCGTGGGCAGCGCCCCCGCCGACGGGTCGGCCGCGACCGAACCCCGGCTCGCCGACAGGTCGTGCACCCGGATGCCCTGCGCCGCAGGGCCGGGCGGCACTCGCCGCTGCGCGGCGACGACGGCACGGGTGGCGGTCGTCGAGCGGATCAGATCGGGCACGAACCCCTCGCTCGGGCGGCCCCAGTGCTCGACGACGTGCAGCACCGCCGGTCGTCGCACGCGTCGCCTCCGGGAGCCGAGAACGTGTGAGAGTGTCACACGCCGAGGAGAGGCGGACCGGTCGTCCGCCCGGCCCGAGACGGGCGGAGGCGGCATGCGCGTCGCGCTGACATCGGTGCACTCGTGGCCGGATGTCCGCCGCGGCGGCGAAAGGTACGTCCACGAGCTGGCCGCCGCGCTGGCCCGCGCCGGTCATGACGTCTGCCTGCTGTCCACCGGCTCCCGGCCCGGTCGCAGCCGCGAGTCCGGCGTGGACGTCCGCCGGCTGCCCGTCCGCCGCGCACCGGGCCGGTTCTTCCCGCCGCCGTGGGAGGACCTCGCCGTCGAGGCGGCCTTCGGCGGGCAGGCCGCGACACGACTCCTGCCGGCGGCGCTGGCCGCCCGCGTCGACGTCTGGCACGCGACGTCGACGGCCGACGGGGCGGCGGCAGCGCTCGCCGGCGTGCTGCGCCCCGGCCTGGCGAGCGTGTTCACCGATCACGGTTTCCCGGCCCGGCCGTCGCGGGACGGGCGGCCCGACCGGAGGCTGCACCGGCAGGTCGCCGGCCACATCGGGGCGTACGTCTGCGTGTCCCGCGCGGCGGCGGCCTACCTCGAGCGGGACTTCCACCGCACGGCGGACGTCGTGCCGCCCGGCGTGCGCTTCGCCGAGCACCGGCCCGCCGACCGGCGGCACCCGCACCCGGCCCTGCTGTACGCCGGGAGCCTGACCGAGCCGCGCAAGGGCCTGCCCCTGCTGCTCGCCGCGACGGCGCTGCTGCGCGCGGACCACGGTGACGTCGAGCTGTGGCTGCTGGGTCAGGGCGATGCGGCGGCGGCGCTGGCCGCCGCGCCCGCCGACGCCCGCGCCGCGGTGACGCGATGCGGCCCGGCCTCGGACGAGCAGCTGCGCGACGCGTACGGCCGGGCCTGGGCGACCGTGCTGCCCTCGACGGCCGAGTCGTTCGGCATGACCGTGGTCGAGTCGTGGGCGTGCGGTACCCCGGCGGTGGTGCGGGCCGACAGCGGCGGCCCGGCGGAGCTGGTCGACGACGACGCGGTGGGTCGGCGGGCCGCGGCAGACCCCGCCGACCTCGCCCGTGCCTGCGCGGAGGCCTTCGAGCTCGCCGGCCGCCGCGGCACGGCCGACGCCTGCCGGACGAAGGCGCGGGCGTACGACTGGGACACGGCGGTCGTCCCGGCGCTGCTCGACGTCTACGCCCGGGCCGCAGACCGGCAGCGCAGGCACGGGTCACGGACGTGACGGTCTCGGTCTGCGTCGTCGTCAAGGACCGGCGCACCCTCATGCTCAGATGCCTGGACGCGATCCGTGCGCAGCAGCCGGCGCCGGACGAGGTCGTCGTGGTGGACAACGGCAGCACCGACGGGACGTTCGAGGCGCTCGAGGAGCGGGCCGTCGCCGATCCGGGACTGGTCGTCGTGCGCGACACGGGCACGCTCGGCGCGGCGCGCAACACCGCCGTACGGATCGCTCGTTGTGACCTCGTGGCCTTCACCGACAGCGACTGCCGGCCGCGCCCCGGCTGGCTGGCCGCGGCGACCGCCGCGATGACCGACGGGGTCGGCGTCGTCCAGGGACGGACCGTCCCGGCGCAGCCGCCCACGGTGCGGTGGAGCGCCACCCAGGACATCGGTGCGCCCACGGGCCTGTTCGAGGCGTGCAACGTCGTCTACCGCCGCGACGCACTGCTTGGTGCCGGCGGCTTCGACGAGTCGGTCGGCTTCTTCGGTGAGGACACCGCCGCCGGGTGGGCCGTGCAGCGAGCGGGATGGCGCGACGCGTGGGCGCCGGACGCGGTCGTCGAGCACGTCGTCACGACGCCCGGCTTCGGTTGGCACCTGCGCCGTACCCGCGGCTACGCGCACTGGCCGGTCCTGCTCGCCGCGTACCCGGAGAAGCGGGACATGCTGTGGCACAGGCTTTTTCTGCGCCGACGGTCGGCCGAGGCGGATGCCGCGCTCGCCGGGCTCCTGCTCGCGCTGGTCGCGCGGTCCCCGGCCCCGCTGCTCTGCGCCGTGCCGTTCGCGTGGCGGCACCGGCTGCGGGGGGTGTCGCGCGGGGCCGTGCTCGACGCCGCCTCGGGCGCGGTCTACGACCTCGCGATCAGCGTCGCCCTGCTGCACGGGTCGGTCTCGGCGCGGACCCCGGTCCTGTGACCGTCACCGTCGTCGTCCCCACGGTCGACCGCGTCGACCTGCTCGCCCGGTGTCTGGACGGCCTCGCCGGCGTCGATGTCCTGGTCGTCCACGACGGCGACGCCGGCGTGTGCCGACTGCTTGCCGAGCGCGACGTCCGGGCACTGCAGGTGGACGAGCGCGGGGTGAGCGCGAAGCGCAACGCCGGCTGGCGCCATGTGGCCACCGAGTGGGTGGCGTTCACCGACGACGACTGCGTACCGGCGCCGGGATGGCTCGCGGCCCTGCTCGCCGACGGCTCCGACCTCGTCGCCGGGCCGGTACGCCCGCACCCCGCGGACACCGCGACCGGGCTCTGGTCGCGCACGGTCACGGCCGCCGAGCCCGGCTTCTACCCGGGGTGCAACCTGCTGGTCCGCCGGTCGGCGCTCCAGCGCGTCGGCGGCTTCGACGAGACGCTGCACGGCGGGGAGGACACCGACCTCGCCTGGCGGGTGCGCGAGAGCGGCGCCTCGCACGGGTGGGCGGCGGGCGCGGTGGTCTGGCACGCGATCCGGCCGGTCACCTTCTCCCAACAGCTGCGGTCACTACCCCGCTGGGTGGGGCTGCCCCTGGTGGTCCGCCGGCATCCGGCGCTGCGCGCCCTGGCGTACCGGCGGATCTTCTGGAAGGACAGCCACCCCACGGCCGTCCTGGCGCTCGCCGCGCTGCTGCTGGCGACTCGGGACCGCCGCGCGCTCGCGGGGGTGGTCCCGCTCGTGACGCGGCGCGTGCGAGCGGCGGGGGTTCACGACGGTGTGCAGCTGGCCGTCAACGACCTGGCGGAGACGCTCGTGCTCGTCGCGGGCTCGGTCCGGCACCGGTCGCTGCTGCTGTGAAGATGATCCCGTGATCGCTCCGCCCACCGGTCTCGGCCCGCACCGGCCGCTGCGGGTGCACGTGATCGGCAACTCCGCGGCCGTGATGGTCGAGCCCGAGCACGGGCCCCGCGACGGCGGCGTGTACGGCGAGCAGCTGGTCGGGCTGCTCGCCGCGCGAGGGACGCCGTGCGTGGTCACCTGCTCGGGCACCTGGATGAGCCGGATCAACGAGCACCTGCCCCGGTACGAGGGCGACGTGCGTAACCACTTCCCCGACGTACTGGTGATCAACTTCGGGATGCTCGAGGCGCAGCCGGCGGTGGTGCCCCTGGCCCTGGCCCGGCACATCCTCACCTGGCGGCGGACATCGCGGGTGGGTGCCGGCCGGTACCGCACCCACGTGGTGCCGCCGCTCTGGCGGCAGCTGCGCCGTTACCAGCGCTGGGCGAGCGGGCACGACGGCGGCCGCACCCACCGCCTCAGCCCGCGCCGGTTCGCAGCCGACCTGCACCGCCTCATCGACATGACCCGCAAGGACTGCGGGTCGCTGGTGCTGGTGCTCGACATCGACCCGCCGGGTGACCGGGTCGAGCACTGGCTGCCGACGACCGCCGCCCGGGTGGAGCAGTACAACGCGGTGCTCGATGCGGTGACCTCGTCCTACGACGACCACGTCCGGTTCGTGCGGGCAGGGGCGACCGTGACGGATCCGGACGCAGATCTCCCCGACGGCCTGCACCGGTCCGTCGCCGCGCACGGCGTCACGGCGGCGTTGCTCGCCGACGAGATCTGCCGTTGGCTGGGCGCGTGAGCCTCACCGGTCCGCAGCTGCCGTGGCCGCCCGACCGGCGGCCCCTGTCCGTGGTGGCGTTCGCCAACAGCGTGGCCACCCTCCAGCTGCCGGTCCGCGCCGACCGCGCGGAAGGCACCTACGTCGAGGTGCTCGCCGACCTGCTGGCGACGGTCGGCGTGCCCGCGGTGCCCCATCTCGAGTCGCGGTGGTTCGACTTCCTGCACCGCGCGATGCGCGACTACGAGTCGCGGGTACGGGTGCACAACCCGGACGTGCTGGTCGTGCAGTTCGGCCTCAACGAGTACCAGCCATGGCTGGTGCCGGTCTGGCTGATCCGACACCTGCTGGTGCAGAACCAGGCTGCGACAAGGACGGCGAAGGAGTACCGCCGCGTCGTCGCGCCGCGGCTCTGGGGCCTCGTCCGGGGCTACCGCCGCCGGGTGGCCGGCGTCGTCGGCACCCGCACCTGGCAGGTGACGCCGGAGCGTTTCGCCGGGCACCTGGCCCGGCTGCTGCGCAACGCCCGCTGGGAGGCGCGCCCCCTCGTCCTCGTCCTCGACATCGACGAACCCGCCGGCGTCCTCGAGCACTTCCTGCCGGGCATGGCCGTGCGGCACGCGATCTACCAGGACGTGATCGAGCGCGTCGTGGCCGAGCACGACGACCCGGAGGTACGGCTCGTCCGCGTCAGCGAGATCACGGCCGCACTCGGGCCGGAGGCACTCGGCGACGCGATGCACTACAGCCCGGCCACGCACCGTGCGGTCGGCGAGGCACTGTTCGAGCAGGTCCGCGACTGGCTCGAGGAGCGCGGCCGCCGTCCGCCGACCGATCAGGCCCGTCCGACCAGACCGGTGAGTCGTTCCTCCACCCGGTCCACCACCCCGGGCCAGGCATAGCGGAGTGCCGCGGCGCGGCACCGATCGCCGGTGTCCACGTCGTGCACGAGCGTCGCGGCCTCGACCACCGCGGCGGCCAGCGACACCGCATCCCCCGGGGCGAACAGCCGGCCGGTGCCGGGGGCGGCCAGCAGCTCCGGCGTCGCCCCCGACCGGGCGCCCGCCACCGGCGTCCCGCAGGCGAGCGACTCGAGGGTCGCCAGCCCGAGGGCCTCGTGCACGGCCGGCGCGACCGTGACCCAGGCCGTGCTGTACGCGTGCGCCAGCGCGGCGTCGTCCAGCCGCCCGGCGAACCGCACCGAGTCCCGGTCGGCCGCGTCGAGCCGGTCGGTCAGCCGCTGGCGGTCCGCAACGGACACGGACTGGGCCAGGACCAGCGCGGCGTCCGGCAGCTGCTCCCGGACCAGCCGCCACGCCCCCAGCAGGTCGCCGACGCGCTTGCGCGGCTCGCCGGGGGCGGCGGTGCACAGGATCAGCGGCCGCGCCGACCGGGGGGCGACGGGTGCGAACAGGTCCGGGTCCAGGCCCGCGGGCACGACGTGCATCGGCCGGCCCCAGTCGGCCATCGCGTCGACGACGTACCCGGAGTTGACCCACACCTCGTCGGCCGCGTCCAGCGCGCGGCGCAGCAGCGCCCGCTCGACCCGCTGCCCCTGCGCATCCAGGTAGGCCCGCGGCACCGAACCGGTGAGCTTCAGCACGACCGGACGGCCGCGCCGGCCCGGCAGGTGACCGGCGAGCGACGCGCCGAGGGCGTCCGCGTACAGGAAGCTCAGCACGACGTCCGCCCGCGACCCGGCCGCGCCCGCGGCCGCGACGGCTCCGAACACGCCCTCCCGGGTCCAGCCGCGGCGGGCCAGCGCCCGCGGCAGCGGGGTGCGCACGTACCGGACACCGACGCCGTCGACCACGCGGCGCGACGTCAACCCCCGCGGCTGGCCGGTCCACAGGTCGACGCGGTGGCCACGCGCGGCCAGGCGGGCACCGAGGTCGTGGATCTCGCGCTCGGCGCCCCGGGCGACGTGCGGCCAGAAGTACGGATGGGTCGCGAGGACGTGGACAGCGGCCTCCCGTGCGCAACGGCGGGACCGGCGCATCCTATGTCGGTACCCTGGCCGCCCCGGAGATCGACAGGACGGCACCGGTGACGACCAGTACGGACGGCAGCGTCCTCGAGCTGTCGGGCGAGCGCACGGCGGTCCGGACGCTGCTCACCGACTTCTGGCGGCACCGGGACCTGCTCGCCATGCTCGCCCGGCAGGACTACCACTCGCGGTACCGCAGCGCCTCGCTCGGCCTGACGTGGAGCATCTTCCTGCCGCTGGTGCAGGGCCTGGTGATCGCCGTCGTGTTCAGCAAGCTCATCGGCGGCGGGAAGATCAGCCTCTACGTCCCGTACGTCATCACGGGCGTGACCACCTACGGCTACCTGTCCCAGTCGATCACCGCGGCCTGCACCGCGATCGTGGACAACGGCGCGATCGCGGGGCGCATCTACTTCCCCCGCCTGGTGCTGCCCACCATCGCCCCGAGCGCCAACCTCCCCGGCCTGCTGATCTCCCTCGTCATCGCCGAGATCATCGTGCTGGCCACCGGTGGCGGGCTGCACTGGACGCTGGTGCTCAGCCCGCTGATCGTGGTCCTGGCCTGGCTCCTCGCGACCCTGGCGGCGGCGATCCTCACGATGCTGCACGTCTACTCGCGGGACGTGCGCTACGTCGTGCAGGCCGCCCTGCTCATCCTGTTCTACGCGACCCCGGTGATCTACTTCCTGTCCGGCACGCCCGGCGTGCGGGCCCTGCCGGCGCGGCTCACCCCGTACGTCGTCGCGAACCCGCTCACCGGCGCCGTCCAACTCTCGCGCCTCGCGTTGACTGGACAGGCCAGCCACGTCGGTGTGGCGGTCGCCGTCACCGTCGCCTGGTGCGTGGGCCTGGCGGCGCTGGTCACCGTCGTCTACGCCCGGCTCGAGCGGGTGGCCTGTGACCGGCTCTGACCTCGCGATCTCGCTGTCCGGCGTCGGCAAGCGCTACCAGCAGACCGCGCGGTCGGACGACACGCTGCTGGGGCGGCTCCAGCATGTCGGCCGCAGCAGCCGCAAGACCGAGCTCTGGGCGCTGCGGGACGTCGACCTCGACGTCGCGCAGGGCGAGACCATCGGCATCATCGGCCGCAACGGGTCGGGCAAGACGACTCTGCTCCGGCTGCTGTCCGGCGTCTCCGCGCCGAGCGCCGGACGGGTTCGCGTCGTGGGGCGAGTCGCACCGCTCATCGGCATCGGCGTCGGGTTCAACAACGAGCTGACGGGTCGGGAGAACGTCTTCATCAACGGCCGGCTTCTCGGCATGAGCGAGGCCCAGGTACGGCGCGCGTACGACGCCATCGTCGACTTCAGCGAGATCGAGGGCTTCCTCGACACCCCGGTGAAGTTCTACTCGTCCGGCATGTTCCTGCGGCTGGCGTTCGCGGTGGCCATCCACACCGAGCCGGAGGTGTTCGTCCTCGACGAGATCCTCGCCGTCGGCGACCTCGCCTTCCAGCTGAAGTGCATGGAGCGGATGCGCGAGATCCAGGCCGCCGGCACCACCATCGTCATCGTCACCCACAACCTGCACACCCTCGACCGCACCGCGCCCCGGGCGGTCCTGCTGTCGCGCGGGCAGCTGGTCTACGACGGACCGACCGAGCAGGCGATCGGCAAGATGCACGAGGTGATGCAGGCCGAGTCGCGTGACCGGTCGTCGGTGGCCGTCGCCGAGGACGGGTCGGCGACCTACGTCGGCGGGGCGGAGATGCTGCTCGACCTCGTCGACGCCGCCGGGGTCCGGCAACGGACCTTCGCAACCGGCGCCGACATCGTGCTGCGGGTCGAGGCCTCCTTCGACGTCGACATCGACGACCCGCTGCTCGGCGTCATGATCGCCCCGATCGGGCTGGGCTCCCCGGCGTACACGACGTTCACGGTCCCGGGCGCGTACGCCGGCAGCCACGGACCGGGCAAGCCGCTGGAGGCGGAGATCCGGCTGGAGAACCGGTTGCTGGCCGGCGGCTACACCGCCACCGTCGCGCTGCACGACAGCGACGGGCAGGTCATGGTGGGCACCACGCCGACGGAGTCGTTCTACGTCAGCTCCCACGAGGTGCACGCGTCCGGGCTGGTCGACCTACGCGCCGCCATCTCGATCGGCGGCCGGGCCGTCGAAGCCCCCCGCGCCAAGCGGCTCGGTCGCCGGCGACGCTGAGACCGCGGTCTCGGTGGTCCACGGCAACGGCAGCGGTCGGGTCCGCGCCGGCACGCCACTGGCGAGATGGCCGTCCGGCACGACGCCGGTGACCACCGACCCGGCACCGACGATGCAGCACGAGCCGACGTCGGCGCCCCGCGTCAGCGTCGCCTTCGGACAGATCCAGGAGTTGCGACCGACGCGTACGGAGCCCACGCGCACGTTGTGGTAGAAGTGCGCGTCCGGCGTGGTCAGGTAGTGGCTGGAGTCGGCGATCGTGACCTGCTCCGCGAGGCCCGCCATGGGCTCGAGGACGACGTCGTTGCTGCAGTGCACGATCGAGCCCCAGGACACGATGCCGTCCGCGCCGACCCGGAGAGTGCCCGCCACGTTGAGTACGACGTCGCGGCGGACCTGGACGCGGGGGCCGAGCTCGACGGACCCACCCTTGAGCATGATCAGCACCCGGTCGTCGAGGCGGGAGCCGGCGGCGATCCGCAGCACGTTGCGCGACCCGGGCTCCAGCGTGACGCGGACGTCGCGGCCGATCAGCAGGTCCGGGGCGAGGTCGAGATCCAGGTCCGCGCGGACCATCCGGGCGGCGGCGCGTACCCGACCCGCGAAGGCTGCCCGGCGTAGTCGCTGAGCCACTCGCTGCGCGGGAGGCGCGACCCGGCGCGCGGCGCCGAAGGCGGCCCACGCCACCCGGTCGGTGCTGCTGCTCACGGCGCTCCCGTCGTCACCGCGCCGGCGGCTCGTGCCCGGCGTTGCGGCAGAACGTACTGCCGCCGGCATCCGGCCGCCGCGCGTCAGGAGTTGCGGGTGAGCCCGCTGAGGATCGGCTCGCCGGCGACAGCCGGCTCGTAGGTGCCGGTCGGACCGCACGTCCCAGGAGAGATCAGGTTGAACCAGGTCGCCGTCGAGCAGGTGCCGTCACGGTCCCAGTCCCACGCCGCCCAGCTCCAGCCGTTGGCCTCGGCCTCGCTGATGACGTTGGCGTTGAACCCCCAGGACTGCGGGGCGTTGCTGGTCGGCCAGCCGAACTCGCTCACCATGATCGGCACGGTCTTGCCCGGGGTCACGAAGGGGTCGAGCAGCCACGACGCGCCCGTCCCGCTCGTGCAGGCCGACGGCTGGTCGCAGTTGTAGGCGTGCACCGCATAGACGACGTTCTTGGTGCCCGCCAGCGGCGCGGTCGACGGCCACTGCGAGGCGTAGTTCAGGACGCCCATGAGGACGAGGTTGTTGGCACCGGTGCGGCGAACGGCGTTGTACAGCGCCGTCATGCCGACGCCCTGGTAGGTCGTGCCGGCCACGCTGGTGACCGTGCCGCCGTCGCGCCACTGCACCGCAGTCACGCCGTGCGGCTCGTTGAACAGGTCGAACGCGACGAGGCGGTTGTTCTTGTAGCGGGCGGCCACCTGCGTCCAGAACGCGAGCGATCCGCTGTCGGCCAGGGGGTTCAGCCCCGCGGCATCACAGGTGGGGTCGTTCCACTGCAGGTCCAGCACAGCGACCATGCCGTACGAGGTGATCCACTGCACGTCCTGGTCGACGGCCTTCTTGTACGCCGGGTCGTAGGTCGAGCAGCCGGGCATCCACAGCTGCTGGCCCAGCGTCACCCGGACCACGTTGGCGCCCCAGGCCTTGATGCGGCCGATGTCGTACCGGGTCAGGCCGCCGGGCTGGGTGGCGTCGTACTGGCCGGACCGGTTGAGTCCGCGCAGGACGATGTGCTGGCCGTTGCCGTCGACGATGGCGTTCCCGACGGTCGTCAGCGGGCCGCGGACGGCGGAGGAGCCCCCGGTCGAGGCGGTGAGGTTCGGCTGCGAGAGGTAGTGCGTCTGCCCGGCCCCCGACGCGGGAGCGTCGACGGCGAGCGCCACGAACGCGGCGCCGGCCGGCGCGATCCCGGACACCGCGTAGTTCGTCCAGCCCCAGGACCCGTCGCCCAGGGTGTAGCCGACCACGCGATCGGTCGTCAGCTCGCTGCCGGTCACGGTGTACCAGCGCAGCTGCGCGGTGATCTGGCTCGACGCGGCCGCCGCGCGCACCCGGACGCTGCCCTGGTAGATCGCGCCGGGCAGGGCGGGAACGGTCTCCGAGCCGGTCAGGGCCACGACGTCGCCGGCGGCGGCGGACGTCACGGCGAGCGACGCCGTACCGTCCGACCAGAGGTAGGGCACCAGCGGCTGGGTGTCGGACGCCTGCCACGAGCCGATCGCTCCGGTCAGGGCCGCGGTCTCGCCGGGGAGAAGGTTGCCGAGCGGCGCGGTGGCAGCGGCCGCGTGCGGCAGCAGAGCGGGGACGCCGAGGCCGGCCCCGAGCAGGGCGGCGGCAGCCGCCGCGACGAGACCGCGGCGGCGAACGGGACGAAACAGGCGCACGGGACTCCTTGTCGGTGTCCGGAATGGGATGACCTGAGCCTGGCATCCCCGGAAACGGACATGTAGGACGAAAAAGGACTAGATCGGCCTAGTCCTTCCCGTCCGGACGGGTCATATGCCACTGTGTCCGACATCGCCGCCCCCGCCACGCGGCGGCGATCGGTCATCCAGGGGGAGCAGCCGCCGGACCGGCGAGCAGCGCCTCCGCATCGACGTCGAGCGCGTGCTGGGCGTGCCGGCGGAACATCTCCGCGAACATGGCGTCGCCACGCTCGGTCTGCACGACCAGGATGGCGGACGCGAACATCATGACGACGCCGCCGAAGGACGCCGGGCGAACGTCGGCGCCGAGCTGCTCGCGGGAGTAGCCCTGGACGCCCGCGCCGACCAGCGCCGCGTGATAGGCGTCGAGCAGCTCCTCCTCGTGGGCACGCCGGTTCTCGGTCGTCAGGCTGCCGCCGACGAAGTACGCCACGTCCTGGGCCGGGCTGCCCCAGACCGCCGTCTGCCAGTCCACGACAGCGGGCGTGCGTACGCCCTCGCGAAACAGCATGTTGTCGAGCCGGTAGTCGCCGTGGGTCAGCGTCCGGGGGCCGTCGTACCCGCCCACCATCGCCCCGAGATGAGGCAGCAGCCGCTCGACCAGGGCCCGGTGCTCCGGCGCGATGCGGGCCGCGAAGCGTTCGAGGAACGACGGCGCGAGCATCGCGAGCAGGCCGACCATCGCCTCGCGCTGGCCCGGGTCCTGACGGTTCAGCCACTCGTGCGCGGCGAAGGCCGGGTCCTCCCAGCCGGCGGCGTGCAACGCGGCCAGCTGCTCGAGGCACGCCGTCGCCGTAGCGATGTCCGTACCGGCGATGTCGTCACCGGCGACGCAGGGGGCCATGTCCTCGAGAATCAACGTGAACCGGTCGGTGTTCACGTCGCGAGCGGCGTAATAGCAACGGGGAACTCCCGGCAGCGGCGGCAATTCGGTATAGACGGACACCTCGATCTCGTACGCGCGGGCAACGGCCGATGCGGAGCGACTGCGCTCGTCGGCCGAGGCCAACTTCGCGACGACGCTCTCCGGTCCGGAGCCGGGCCTCTCATAGGTGACGGCAACGCGCACCGTGTCGGCCATCTGGCCGGTTCCGACCGGCACCACCGAAATATCGGTGACCCGACTCCCCAGCACCGCCGACAGCCACGCCGGGCTGATCTCTTCTGGGCCGGACAGAACCGCCGGCTCGACGACCGCCACGACGTGATCCTCCTCGCACCCCGGGGAAGTGAACTGTGCCACATGCTGCGAGTGGGGCATTTCCCGGGGACCCTGAGATGGAGGCGGCCACTTTTCGGCAGTGCGTGACTTTCTCGCCCGTGAATCCGCTCCTGAGTCAGGAGAATTCCCGCCCAGGTCGATGGCGAGTTCGAAGTGTGCTTTACTTACCCGGCCCGTCCGCATTCATCAGGAGATCGGAATTCATCGTGGCCCGTAAGCAGGAAGTCATCGTCCACCTCGTCGACGATGTCGACGGCGTCCAGGCAGCCGAAACCGTCGCGTTTGCCCTCGACGGTGTCGCGTACGAGATCGACCTCAGTGCCAAGAACGCCAAGGCGCTCCGCGCGGACATCTCCAAGTGGACGGCGCATGCCCGCAAGGCGCGCAAGACCGGAGGTGGGCGGCGGCGCGGCGCGGCACGGCCGACCGGCGAGGCGGCGGCAATCCGGGCCTGGGCCCACGAGAACGGCATCGAGGTGCCGGCGCGCGGCCGCATCCCCGCGGCCGTCGTCGAGCAGTACCACGCTCGCTGACCGGCTGCCGGCGCGCCGGCGCGGGACGCTGGTCCGAGGTCACCCTCGGTAGAATCGAGACTTCCGCGCGGCGCGTCGCCGCGTGCGGATCATCCCCGAGGAGCAGCGCATGTCGGCCGCCGGCGCCACGTTGCACGGCTGGCCCCCGCCCGCGCCCAGCGCCCTGCGCCGCGCCTGGCGCTCGCTGTCGCGGCGGCCGTGGCTGCTGGCGCTCGCGATCTGCACGCTGGTCGTCGTCGTGGCGCGGCTCGGCCCCGACTGGCCCGCGCAGGAGTTCCGCGCCCAGCTCGCGCACGACGTGGGCCTGACCGCCTGGAACGACCAGTGGTACGGCGGGCATCCGCTGTCGGGGTACTCGCTGTTGTATCCCCCGTTCGCGGCCGTGTTCGGTGCCGCGTTCACCGGGGTGCTCGCCTGCGTCGGCTGCACGTGGCTGGTGAGCCGCCTGCTCCCGCCGGTCGATGCCGGCCGGCGCTGGTTCGGCATCGCCGCCGCGGTCTGCGTCGCCGGCAACCTGTTCCTCGGCCAGGTGCCGTTCCTGCTGGGCCTCTTCTTCGGGCTCGCGGCCTTCCTGGCCGTGCTGCGCGCGGCACCCTCCCGCTCCGCCACGACCGTGGTCGCCCTGCTCGCGGCTGCGTCCTCGCTGGCCAGCCCGCTGGCCGGTTTCTTCCTGCTGCTCGCCGCCTTCGCCTGGGCGTTCGACGTCGGCTGGCGGCGCGCGCTGCCGCTCGGCGCCGCGGTCGCGGGTTCGGTCCTGTCGCTGATCGCCGGGGGGAGCGCGGGCCCGTTCCCGTTCCCCTGGGACGGCCTGATGGATCTGATGATCTTCGTCGGCGCCACTCTCGTCCTGGTGCCGCGGCGCTACGGCCTGCTGCGCCGCTTCGTCTTGGTCTATGCGCTCGTCGCCGTCGCGTCGTTCGTCATCCCCAACCCGATCGGCGGCAACGTCATCCGGCTGGCCCAGCTGTTCGCCGTCCCAGCAGCGTTCTGGATGCTGACCCGCCACCGCAAGGCCCTGGCAGTGCTCGGCATCGCCCTCCTGCCGGCCCTGGTCTGGCAGTTCTGGCCGATCGGGTCCGCCGCGGCCCGCGCGGCCGGCGACCCGTCCGTGAACGCCTCGTACTACACGGGTCTGCTGCGTTTCCTCAGCACCCAGAACCCGGCCGACGGTCGCCTCGAGATCCCGTTCACCCGTGAGCACTGGGAGGCCGCCCGGGTCGCGCCGTACTTCCCGATCGCGCGAGGCTGGGAGAGGCAGACCGACTACAAGTACGACGCGGTGCTCTACGACACGCTCACCCCGGCGACGTACCGGCAGTGGCTCGCGAGTGCCGGAGTGGACCTCGTGGCCCTGCCGGACGCGCCGATCGACTACGGCGGCCGGGCCGAGAAGCAGCTGCTCGCGCACCCTCCTGCCTACCTCGTCCCGGTGTGGCACGACGCGCACTGGAAGGTGTGGCGGGTCGCGGGCGCGAAGCCGCTCGTGTCCGGCGCGGCCACGCTGGTCAAGCTCGGGACGTCGTCGTTCGAGCTGCACTTCAGCCAGCCTGGCGACGCCGTCGTCCGCGTGCGCATGTCCTCGCTGTGGCAGGTGGCGAACGGGCAGGGCTGCGTGCTGCCCGCCGAGCCGGACGGCTGGGTGCACGTCCGCGCCACCGAGGCGGGCGACCTGACTGCACGCGCCCGCCTGACGTTCGCCGCGATGCTGCCCAGCACCTCGGATCCGTGCTGACCCGCGATCAGGTTCGCGAGTAGCCTCCCCGGCCATGGCCGAGCCGGTGTACCGCCCCGTCATCCGGATCTTCATCGGCGTCTTCCGCGCGCTGCGCCTCGACCTGAGAGTGAGCGGCCAGGAGCACGTCCCGGCGACGGGCGGGGCCGTCGTGGCCATGAACCACATCAGCTACCTCGACTTCGCCCTCGCCGGTGTCCCGTTCTGGTACGCACACCACCGCCTCGTGCGCTTCATGGCCAAGAAGGAGGTGTTCGACCACCCCCTCTCCGGCCCGCTGATGCGCGGAATGAAGCACATCCCCGTCGATCGGTCGGCCGGAGCAGGCGCCTACCGGGCCGCGGTCGACGCGCTGCGCCGTGGTGAGCTGATCGGCGTGTTCCCGGAGGCGACCATCAGCCGCAGCTGGTGCCTCAAGGAGTTCAAGAGCGGTGCGGTCCGGATGGCGCAGGAAGCAGGGGTCCCGGTGATCCCGGTGATCGTCTGGGGCAGTCACCGGGTCCTGACCAAGGGCCGCCCCCGCAACCTGCGCGCGGCGCGCGGCACGGAGGTGTCGATCACCGTCGGCGAACCCATGACCGTCGAGCCCGCTGCCGACGTGACCGTCGCGACCAAGGAGCTCGCCGAGGCAATGGGCGCGCTCCTGGACGACGCCCAGCGTCGCTACCACGCCGACCCCGCGGGCGCCCCCTGGTGGTTACCGGCGAGGATGGGTGGGAGCGCGCCGACCCTCGCCGAGGCCGCCGCGCTGGACGCCGACGACGAACGCCGGCGTCACGAGCACAGGGCCGAGCGGGCGGCCCGAGCCGAGCGCAGGAGGAAGGCATGAGCGCAGTCACCCAGTCCGAGCGACGAGCGGCAGGACCCCTGGACTTCCTGTCGGCGACCGACCGGAGCAACCCGTACCCGTCGTTCGCCGCGCTGCGCGAGCAGGGTCCGGTCGCACTCCCCGAGGTGGGCATCGTGCTCGGCGACCACGGCATGATCGCCGAGCTGCTGGCCGACCGGCGGCTGTCGGTGGAGCGGCGCAAGTCGCGGGTCTACCAGCGCGCCGTGGCGGCTGGGATGATCCCCGACCCGGAGCGCGAGCTGCGCCAGGCATCGTTCCTCAGCCTCGACCCACCCGACCACACCCGGCTGCGCGGCCTGGTGTCCAAGGCGTTCACCCGCAAAGTCGTGGCCAACCTCGAGGGCGAGATCGAGGCGATCACCACGCGGCTCCTCGACGCGGCCCGCGACCGTGGCGGCGACATGGAGGTCGTCGAGGACCTGGCGTACCCCCTTCCGGTCGCCGTCATCTGCGCGCTGATGGGCGTGCCGCCCGAGGACCACGCCGAGTTCGCCGGGTGGTCCAAGGTGCTCGCCTCCAGCCTCGACCCGAGCTTCGGCGAGACCGACCTCAGCCAGGCTGAGCTCGCGCTCAAGGCCGGTGACGAGTTCCGGGCCTACTTCCGCACCCTGTTCGCCGCGCGCCGCCAGAACCCCGGCGACGACCTGGTGAGCGGTCTCGTCCGCGTGGAGGAGGACGGCCAGACCCTCACCGAGGACGAGCTGCTGTCGACGTGCATCCTGCTGCTCGTGGCCGGCCACGAGACCACCGTGTCGCTCATCGGCAACGCCGTGCAGGCCCTCCTCACCCAGGACCAGTGGGACCTGCTCGTCGAGGACCCGTCGCTCGCCGGCGCGACCGCCGAGGAGACGTTGCGCTGGGACCCGCCCGTGCAGATGACCGGCCGGACCGCGACCGAGCAGATGGAGGTCGGTGGCCTTGCCGTCGGTCCCGGCGAGGTGATCATGATGATCATCGGCGCCGCGAACCGCGACCCGAAGGTCTTCACCGATCCGGACCGCTTCGACGTCCTGCGTACACCCGAACAGGGGGCGAACAAGCACCTCGCGTTCGGCGGCGGCGTCCACTTCTGCCTGGGCGCGCCGCTCGCCAGGCTGGAGGCCAGTGTGGCGCTCCGCGAGATCACCCGCCGCGTCGCGTCCCCCACGCTCGGGGCCGTGTCGTACAAGCCGAACATGGTGCTGCGGGGCCTGGAGCGACTTCCGCTCTCGTACGCCGAGATGCGCTGAGAGCGCCTGCGCCACAGGGATTTCAGCGGGGCGCGACAAGCAGGGCCTGCGCGCCCCGCCCGACGCGGCCCCCCCGGTCCGACAGTACGGACGTGGCGAGCCCCGTCCCGCCGGCGGACGCCACCGTCTCGGCGTCGAGCAGGATCCACTCGCCGGCGGCCTCGCGGTGCAGGTGAACGGTCAGCTCCGGGTTGATGAACAGCGTGCGATCGAGCGGGAAGACCTGGGAGACGCCGTTGCCCGAGTCGGCGACAGCAATGACCCGCTGGAGCGGTGTGGGCTCCTCACCGGCCACGATCTCGCCGCGCAGGCGGGTCCACACCACACAGGGGCCGGGCTCGGCGAACCGGCCGATCACCGGCGCCCACTCCACCGAGCCGAGGTAGCCGGCCGCGTCCTCGAGGTCGCGCGCGGGCGGCACGGGAGGCGGCAACGGCAGCGCCGTCGCCATCTCGGTACGGCCGATCCGCCAGGCGCTGGCGACCAGCACCGGCCGACCGCGCTGGACGAGCGTCCCCTCGACCCGCTCGACCCGCCGCCCCGGGCGGGTCACCGCCGCCGCCACCTCGACATCGTCGATCTTGATCGGGCCGAGGATCTCGAACGTCAGGCGCGCCAGCATCATGTCGTCGCGGCCCCCCGCCGCTGCGATGGCGCCGGCCAGCAGGGCGCTCGGCGGACCCCCGTGCTGATCGTCGGCGCTCCACGGACCGGCGCACGCCGGCGTGGACCGGAACCGGCCACCGCCGAGCGGCTCGTAGTAGGCGGCCACGGTCTAGCGGCCGTAGCCGGGCTCGTAGACGGCGATCCGCTGCGTCACGTCCGCACGCACCGCGGCCAGCAGGTTCTCGTCCAGCGGGGCCGCCCCCGACCGCACGGCCGCGGCCAGTTCGGCGTCGTCGGCAAAACCCAATGACCGCAGTCGCTCTCGATGCAGCCGCTCCGGTTCCCCACCGGCTGTCAGCTCGCGCTCGACCGTTGCCAGCGCGTTCGCGGCCACGCGCGTCCGGAACGAACCGTCGCCGCTCTGGAGCTGCTCGCGGACTGCGGCGACGAGCTCGGCGGCGCTCGGCCGGCCGTAGAGGTCCGGCGGCGGGGCGGCCGGGGCGGCCGGGGGGTCGTCGCCGGGGAAGACCGCCGCGAACAGGTCGTGCTCGCACTGGGCCGCACGCCGACCGATCAGCGCCAGTTCGACGGAGCTCACCGCACCGGACAGGTGGGCGTGGGCCTGCTTCAGGCACATCGCCCCCCATCTCACCGTCGAGCAGATCTCCCACCACCGGGCGGTGTCCGGGTCCACATGGCGTCCGCCGGCCTCCTCGTACGCGGCCCACATGGCCTCCCGTGCCCCCATGCCGCCCACCGGTTGGGGACCGCGAAACCGCCAGGCCGGGCTGGCGATCCAGCCGAGGTCCTCCATCGGGTCGCCCAGGTGCGCGATCTCCCAGTCGAGGACGGCGCGGATCCCGTCCGGCCCCACGATGAGGTTGCCGAGCCGGAAGTCCCCGTGGACCAGCGTGGTCGGCCCCGACGGCGGGCGGTGCTCGCGCAGCCAGCGCAGGCCGACCTCGAGAGCCGGGCGCGCGTCGTACGCCTCGTCGAGCATCACCTCTGCCAGCGCGAGCGGGTCGGCGGCCGCGGGCAGCGGCAGGTCTGTCGTGGGCAGCGCGTGGATCGCCGCCAGGATGCGCCCGGCCTGCGCCGCGAAGCCGCTGCGGGCGGTGGCGTACTCGTCGTCGCGCAGGATGCGGCGGGCGATGGTCTCTCCGTCGATCCGCCGGGTGACGACGTAGCCGCCGTCGATGCACTCCCCCTCGGGATCGGCGACCACCACCTCGGGGACCGGGACACCGCCTGCGCCCGCCGTGCGCAACAGAGCCGCTTCGAGGGCAACGCGGCCCATGCTGGCACCGCGGACACGCTCGCGCTGGAGCACGAACTGCTCGGTCTTACCTGTGCCGCTGGTGGTTTCGAGCATCCACGTGAGCCGAGAAGCGCCCGCGGTCAGCCGCGCCGCCGAAGCCAGCGTGAGGTCGGGCTGCCCGAGCGCGGCGGCCAGGTCGTCCCGGATTCCGGCCACCATCGGGTCGACTCCGCTCACGCGCGCGACACCTCCGCGGGCCGGACCTCGCGGTCGGCGTCCGCACGGCGGCCGCTGCGCCGCCCGCGCAGCGATGCGTCCATGGCTGGCTCCTCCGGTTCGGGGCGATGCGCATGACTATCTCCGACGAGCGTCACCGACCGGACGCCACCCCCGCGGACGGTCGCTCCCGGTCGCCAGATGACCGCGGCCTAGATTTTCCGCA
>DASVGV010000122.1:0-51568 GCA_036379355.1 Mycobacteriales bacterium
AGTTGAAGGGGATCGGGGGGATCATCAAGAACCTCCTCCCCGCGGTAGAGCAGTTCGCGACGGACTTCATGCAGGTCGAGCGCGTGGTCGTCGGGTCGATGATGGTCCCGGTCCTGAACGCGATCGCGAAGGCGCTCAGCAAGATCATGGAGACCCCGGGCGTCGGGAAGATCCTCGGTGACGTCGCAGGGCTGGCGGGCGTCGTGTTCCTCCTGAACAAGCGCCTCTCGCCGGCCGTGAAGGCGATGAAGGACTTCGGCAAGGCCGCCGGGAGCGTTCTCGGAGCGATCGGGAAGATGGCCGCGAAGCTCCTGGGCATCGGCACGGAGTCCGCCGCTGCTGCCGCCGGCACCGACACGCTCGCCGCCTCCGAGGACGCGTCCGCGGCGTCCAGCGACGCCGCAGCGGCGAGCGCGGGTGCGCTCAACATCGCCCTCGGGGTCGGCGTGCTCGGGGCGGTCGTCGCGCTGGGGGTGGGGATCTACGAGCTCGTGACGCACTGGAAGCAGGTGTGGGGTGAGGTGAAGCGCATCTTCGACACGACTTGGGGTGCGATCCGGGGTGCGTTCGGGTCGGTGGTCGGGTTCTTCCGATCCGGGTTCGACGCGGTCCGCTCCGTCACGGTGTCGGTGTGGAACGCGATCAAGTCCTTCCTCCACTCGACCATCGGGCAGATCGTGCTGTTCATCGTCGCTCCTCTGGCCGGAGTGGTGAACCTGGTCGTCCAGCACTGGGCCACGGTCAAGTCCGACACGGAGTCTGTGTGGCACGCGATCAGCTCCTTCTTCTCGACGGTGATCGGGGCCATCGTCGGGTTCATCGAGGACCCGATCAAGGGGATCGAAGGCGCGGTCTCCGCGGTGTGGAAGGCGATCAAGGGGGCAGCCGAGACCGTGTGGAACGCGATCAAGGCGTTCCTGCACTCCACGGTCGGCCAGATCGTGCTCACGATCGTCGCCCCCATCGCGGGCCTGGTGAACCTCCTCGTCCAGCACTGGTCGACCATCGAGCACGACGCCGAGACCGTGTGGGACGCGATCGTCGCGTTCTTCACCGGGGTGCCGGGGAAGATCGTCGGTGCCCTCTCCTCGCTCGTGAGCACGGTCGGCTCCATCGCTACGGCCGCGTGGCACGGCTTCCTCACCATCACCACGACCGTGGTGGGGGACGTGATCTCCTTCGTCCAGTCGATACCGGGGAAGATCCTCGGCGTCTTCGGGGACGCCGGGACGCTGCTCTACAACGTAGGGAGATCCATCGTGGAGGGCCTCGTGAACGGGATCAAGGCCGCGGCCGGCGCCGCCGTAGCAGCGGTCAAGTCCGTCGGGAGCAAGATCGTCAGCGGCATCAAGTCTGTCCTCCACATCTTCTCGCCGTCCGGGGTCATGGCGTCGGAGGTCGGCGTGCCGATCAGCCAGGGCATCGGGGTCGGCATCCTGGCGGGCCAGGGGGCGGCCCTGGCCGCGGCGACGCAGGTCGGCAGAGCAAGCGTCCTCGCAGCGCGGACCGCGGTCTCGGGCGGCAGCATGGGACCGGTCCGGGGCGCCGGCACCGCGGGCGGCGGCGGGAACGTCACCATCTCTGCCCCGATCACGGTCACGGTCTCCGGCGCGTCCGCCGGCAGCCCGCAACTCGTGGGCTCCGCCGTGCAGAAGGCCGTACAGGCCGAGTTCGCGAACGTCGTGCGCCGTCTCCGGGCAGGGGCAGCGGCATGACGGTCGTCGACCCGGTGAGCCCGGTGACGCCCGTAGTCCTCCCTCCCCAGGCGCCGTCCCAGGCGTGCCTCATCTGCGGCCAGGAGCTGCAGGTCGTCATCAACGGGCCTGAGTGCGCCCCGTGGCAGTGCCTCAACTTCGCCGTCCACCGGAACTCGTGGTGGCAGGCGGAGCTGGACCAGCGGAGTGAGTACGACGTGCGGACGAGGTCGTTCCGCCATACTGCGGCGGTCGCGTTGCGGGGCGCCGTCACGTACGAAATCGCTGCCGCAGCAGCGCGAGGGACGTCGGCGAGGCCGGACCAGCTGGCGCGGCTGTCTGCAGCCCAGCTCGCTGCGCTCGCGGATGCGCCTGGCGTCGAGGCCGAGTTCGCGGCGCAAGCCAGGTCGCTGATCGCGACGGTGCCCTGATGGCGGTGGCGCTGGTCAACACGACCGTCGGTGCCGAGAACAGCGGCACGATCACGCTCAGCGCCCCGGCTTCGGCCGGCAATCTGCTCCTCGTGATCGTCGCAGCGACGACGGTAGAACCTTCGGGTAACGACGTCGACCTCGGGCTGGCCGTGAGTGCGCCGGCCGAGGCGTGGACAGTGTCGCCGACCAGCGGCGACGGCAACGCCGGCTACCTGACGGGGTACGGCCAGTTCGCGTTCGCCGTTCTCGATGGCGCCGTGTCGGAGGTGTCCTTCTCGCTGGGCATGACGCCGAGCTACGGCTACGTGGCCGTCGTGCTCGAATACTCGGGCGCCGCGGTCGCTTACCAGACAAACGGCGCGTACGCGATTGCCTACGCCAACTCCGGCGCTATGTTCCTGGCGGCATTCGCCGGAGAGTCGGCGACGTCGATCGGCCCGAGCCCGTGGTCGCAGATCGCGTCGTTCGCCGAGTTGGTCGCAGTAGGAGCGACGACCCTCCAGGGGATACTCAGCGCGGCACCTACGCCAGCAGGCACGTCGACCAGCGCGACCTACCCGGCCGAGCTGATGATCGTGGTCGACACGGCGGTAGCGTCGTCGCCGGCACCGACCGTGCGCCAAGTGGCCGTCGGAGACGCCATCGGCAACGGCAACGTGTATTGGGAACTGTCCATGGCCCCGAAGGCGGGCAACTTGATGGTGCTAGTCCAGTACGGCACCATCCAGAGCCCGCCCGCGGGGCTCGTGGGGTCGTGGACGGATGTGAGCATCCCGGTCGCTGCCAACACGACCATCAACGCTCAGGTGAGCTATGGCGTGTCGACGGGAGCAGGCGGCGCAGTCGTGATGGAGGCGCCTTCGATGGCCGTGCTGTACGAGATCGAGGGGTGGCAGGGGGGGCCGATCAGCGGCGTGGCCGATGCGTTTGGCGCGCCGAGCGTGCCCGCGATCGTCGTTGGCGACACGGCGAGCCTGGTCCTGCTGGCAGTCTCGGGGTCCGATACGAGCTCGCCCGATCCGGTGCTGCCTGCGCCCTGGACGACGCAATGGCAGGCAGGCGAGTACACCACGAACACGGCGATACCGTTCCTCGTGTGGCAGCAGGCCCAGAACAGCTCGGAGCCGCTGCCGTACACGCAGGGGGGCGGGACCTACGAGATCGGTTCGGGCGCAGTCCAGATCGCAGTGGTAATACCCGGAACGGCCGTCCCGAACGCGCCCGCGCTGGGTAGCCCGAGTAACGGCACGACGCAGTCGTCTGCCACTGCAGCGTTCACGTGGACGCCGAGCCCCACTTCCGGCGACGGCGCTCAGAGCGCGATGGCGTTCCGCTACAAAGTGTCGGGCGCCACTGCGTACACGTACTGGAACCAGGCGACAGGTACCGGCCAGTCGACGATCGCGTGGAACCCGTGGACGACGGACTCGTGGACGCCGCCGGGCGGTGTGTTCGCGGACGGCTCGACGGTGAACTGGTCGGTCGCGACCGAGGAAGGAACCTACGGCCTCCAGGGGCCATTCGCCTCGGACTTCACCGTGACCTTCGAGGCCCCCCCTGGCGTGACGGTCACCGGCCCGACGGGAGTGCAGGCGACCGCTTCTCCGACGCTGACGGCCAGCTTCGCGCCGGCCACGGGCATGTCGGTCACGGCGTACCGGTTCGTCGTGTATTCGGCAGCGCAGGCGTCAGCTTCGGGATTCGCTCCCGGCAGCGGGCCGAGCCTGTACGACACGGGGACCGTGACGACCGCGAGCAACCCGTCGACCGCTTCCCAAGCCGTGCCGGCCGGCACGATCCCGAACAACTCGACGGTGACGGTCTACGCCGAGGTGACGCAGACCGGGGGCCAGACGGGCTGGTCCTCCCCGGCATCGTTCACGCTCAGCTACGACGCCCCCGCCGTCCCTACCGTCACCGCGACGGCGACGACGGACCCGACGACCGGCTGCCCGATGATAGCGGTGGCAATCCAGGGCCACGACAACATCCTCTCCGCGGACAACGCTAGCTTCGAGGGAGGCGTCGGCGGCTGGGGCAGCGGAGCGAATGAGGTCAGCGCGGTGCAGTCCTCCGCACAGGCGCTCGACGGGTCGTACAGCCTGCTCGTGACGATGGGGGCAACGCCGAGCGGCAACAACTGGGTGACGCAGGGACCGCCGTGCCCGATCACGCCCGGGGTCGCGTACACGGCTGTCGCGTCGGTCTACCCGGTCACCGCCGCGTCGTTCTGGTTGGACCTGCTGTTCTTCGACGCCGATGGCACCTTCATCGAAGACACGTACGGCGCGACGGCCGCGTTGCCGGCCGGGTCGTGGAGCGACGTCCCGGCACAGACCTGCGTCGCTCCGGCCAACGCGGCCTTCGCGAGCATGGACGTGCGGCTCGACACCACGGTCGCGGACCAGCAGTTCTACGTGGACTGCGCTGGCATCTTCCCCGGCGGCACCCCTCGCCCGTGGACACGAGGCGGCTTGGTCGGCGCGACCCAGGTCGTCGTGACGCGCTCCGACGGCCTCTACCTTCGGGGCGCATCAGCCGCGAGCCCTGTCTCGCTCCCGGCTTCGACCCAGCTCGTCGTCATCGACGACTACGAGGTCTCTCCTGGCACCGAGTACTCGTATTCCGCCGTCGTGTCGTCCACGCAGGGAGCGACCGTGCTCTCGTCCGACGCGGGCGTCTCTGCGGACGCGTCCGTGACGACGACGAAGTGGTGGGAGCTGGACCCGACGAACCCGTCGACCGCGGTCGCGGCGCAGTTCACGGAGTGGAACCCGCAGAACACGGAGCAGTCCACGGCGACCCAAGTCCTCGGGCAGACCACAATGGTCATCATCGCTTCGGCCATGATGAACCAGGACTTCTCCGGGACAGCCGAGATCTTCGACGCTGCGACCTACACGGCCTTCCAGGCGCTCCTCATGGGCCAGAAGACCGTGTTCGTCTCCTCCCCGTGGGGCGCCGCGGACACAGGGTGGTTCCGCATCGGGCCGCAGACCGGCGGCCTCTCGTCGGGCGTCGGGAACAAGGCGAAGGACACGACCCTCCACCCGTCCACGATCTCGGCGCCGCACCGCACGGTCCAGATCACGGCCGTCGCGCAGCCGAGGCCCCCGGTCTGATGCAGCGCGCGTCCTCCGCCTTCGTCGACGCGCTCCGGTTCGGGTCCGCGATCGTCATGGGCCAGGTCACCGTGATGGCGAACGGGGCGGCGACGCAGTACACGGTCCCGCTCTCCGACGTCCAGATCACCATCGACCGCACCTCGGAGAACCGCCGCCAGGGCCAGGTCACGATGGTGCTCGATCCCACTGTCCCGCCCAGCCCGCTCATGCCCACTGGGCCGAGTTCCCTCCTCGCTCCCTTCGGTAACGAGGTGAAGGTCGAGTTCTCGCTCGTCGGGGACGAGGGCACGCCGATGCAGTGGATACCGTGCGGCGTCTTCGCCATCGCGACCACGACGGTCGAGGACTCCACGACGGACGTCACGATCACGCTCGACCTCTACGACCGGTCATGGGTCATCGCGCAGCGGACCCTCCTCGCCCCGTACAACGTCCCCGCGGTAGGGGGCGCGTTCGAGGCCGAGATCGCGCACCTGCTCGACCAGGTGTGGTCCCAGTCGTCCAACATGCCCGCCCTCGTCTACAACATCACGCCGACGGACTACGTCGTCCCCGCGGGGACCTACAACCAGGGCGAGGACCCCTGGCAGGCAGCTCTCGACATGGCGCAGAGCGCGGGGTACGAGCTGTTCTTCGACGTGAACGGCGTCGTCACCGGCTTCCCGATCCCGGACCCGACGGCGCAGCCCGTGTCGTGGACGTTCAACCCGGCCTCCGTGACGGCGGTCGGCCAGTTGAACGCGCCGAGCACCTACGACTACCAGGTGAGCCAGAACCCTTTCTCCACCCCCGCGGCCGTCACGGTGACGATGACCCGCGACCAGGTCTACAACGACTTCTGGGTCTCCGCCACCGGCCCGAACAACGCCCCGTCGACCACCGACACCACCGCTGCGCCCGTCCAGGCGGAGGCGAAGGACTCGAACCCGGCGAGCCCGACCTACGTCGGGGGAGGGATGGGGGACGTGCCGCAGTTCACGTCGGACTCGCTCATCACGTCACTGGCCCAGGCCCAGGCGGAGGCGGACTACGACCTCGCGCAAGCGTTGGCCCAGTCGTGGACGGTGCAGGTCGAGTGCCCTCCGAACCCGCTGTTCGACATCGACGACGTGTTCAGCATCGTGAACCCGCGGGTGGGGCTCACTGGGCAGAAGGTCGTGGTCGACCAGGTGCAGTTCGACATCTCGTACGCGGCCACGACGCAACTCCAAGGACGGGTGATCGGGTGAGGCTCGCGTCGAACACCGTGGCGGGGCGCATCCGCACCCAGCTCTCGCACGACTGGAACGTCGCCGGGCCGTACCAGTGGGGCACCGTCACCGCGGTGAACACTAGCCCGAACTCGGTCGACGTGAAGATGGACGGGTCGGACTACGTGACGCCCGGTGTGAGGTACATGTCGGGGTACTCGCCGACAGTGGGGGACGTCGTGTTCGTGGCCCGGATGCAGGGCTCGTCGCGGACCGCACGCGTGGTCCACGGGAAGCTCGCGTAGGAGGCTCGATGCCGAGCGCAATGCAGGTCGCCGAGTCCCAGCTCGGGAACGCGGACCCGAGCGCGTACTGGAACCTCGTCTGGCCCGACCGGCCTGCGGTCGCTGTCGACTGGTGCGCGATCTTCGTCTCGTGGTGCTTCGCGACCGCAGGAGTGCCGCTGCCGAAGATGGACGAGACGGCGGTGACTTCCGGGTTCGCCTACTGCCCGGACGCCGAGACGTGGGCGAAGCAGCAGGGGCACTGGTCCGAGACGCCTTCAGTCGGCGACGTCGTGCTCTACTGCTGGGACGGCTCGGGAACAGCCCAGCACACCGGCATCGTGACAGCCGTGAACGCGGACGGGTCGGTCTCGACGGTCGAGGGGAACACGGTCACAGCGACCGATCCGACGTACGGCGTCTACGCGCAGACGCGCTCTGGCCCCGACATCCTGGGGTACGTCACCGGGCTGCCGTTCGCTCCGACGCTCTCGGCCGCGGAGGTCATCGACATCTCGTCGTTCCAGCACCCGAGCGGCGCGAGCATCGACTTCGCAGCGGTGAAGGGTGCCGGGATCTCCGGCGTGGTCGTGAAGATCACCGAGGGGACCGACTACGTGAACCCTTACGCGGCCGCGGACGTCGCTGCTGCGAAGGCGGCGGGGCTCTCGGTCGCCGGCTACCTGTTCCTCCACCCGAGCGAAGACCCCGTCGCACAGGCGGAGTACTACCTCGCCAACGGCGGCTCTGATCTCGCTGGGGTCGCGCTGGACTGCGAGGACACCGACGGGCTCGGGTGGGGCGCGGTCTGCACCGCGATGCAGCAGTGCCACGACCACCTCGCGCTCGTCGGAGCGAAGCAGGTGCTCGCCTACCTCGACGAGTCCTGGTACGCGGCGACCGGCATCTCGTCGTGGGGCTGGCAGGTGTGGCTCGCAGAGCCGTCAGACTCATCGCCCACGGAGCCGTGCCAGCTCTGGCAGTACGGCCAGTCCGCGGTAGCAGGGGTGCAGGGCGCCGTCGACCACGACCGGTGGGTCGGCTCCCAGGCCGCGTACGACTCGTTCTTCGGCGTCGCGGGGCCTGCGCCCGACCCGCCGGCACCTGCGCCGCCCGTTCCTGCGCCTTCACCCTCGTCGAATGGAGGAGACGTGACGCTCCCTGACGTGTCGAGCGGTTCCTCGCTGACCTACTGGGTCGAGACGGTCCAGTCGGTCTGCAAGGAGAAGATGGGCCAGTCCTCGCTCGCGGTCGACGGGGACTTCGGCCCGGAAACCGAGACGGCGGTGAAGGACGTGCAGTCCTTCTTCGGGCTCTCCGTGGACGGCATCGTGGGACCCGAGACCTGGCCCGTGCTGCTCGGGCTGTGAACCCGTGACCATCATCCAGATGCGGAGGGACGACCACATGGACGAGATCGGCCCGGACGCACGCGTCACCTACTCCGTGAGGGAGCTGCTGGCCGAACAGACCGCCCTCCTGCGCCGCATCGACGGGAAGGTGGACACGAAGGCCGATAAATCCGACATCGCGGCGATCAACTCCCGCGTGGACGGCCACGAGAACCGGATCAAGGGGCTCGAGGACGACCGCGACGAGCGGGTCATCATCGCGAGCGAGAAGGCGCGGAGGCTGCGGTGGTGGTGGGCCGCGGCCACGGCTGTGGTGGTGCCGCTCGCGGTCGCCCTGATCCTGGCGTTCGCCCGCTGACATGCGACGGCACGGCTGGGCCTACCGGGTCATCGACGGGCTGGAGAACGATCACCGCAAGCAGATCAACTTCCACCGCTGGGCGATCGTGTTCTGGCTCGCGAATGTCCCGGCCGCGGTCGTGATCATGCTCCTCTGGCCCGGGCTGTGGGCGACGATCGGCATCCTCTACGTGCTGCTGCTCAGCCTCTACGCCAACGCCGACACCGACTTCGACGCGATGAGTGCCGCGCAGGGCGCACTCCACGCGCAGGCGATCGACGAGCGCACGAGGGTGCGGCCGACCCCCGTGGGCCACGGGCCGCGCCTCGGCGCCTCGGGGCGCAAGGACGACCCGTGCTCGTAGCGATCGTCGCCGCTGTCGCCATGTTCGTGGACGACGCGATCTCCGTCGTCCTCGTCCAAGCGGAAGCCGCGAACCACGGATGGCTCGCTGGGATCTGCGACGGGGCGATGTGGGGGGTGGGCATCCTCACCACCACCATCTCGATCAACGCGTTCGACGGCCACTCCCTCACGGAGAAGGTCCTGGTCGCGCTGCTCGTCACGGTCGCGAACGTCCTCGGCACGAAGGCGGGCCAGCTCATGGGCAAGCGGCTGCTCTCCTCCGCGCGGATGAAGACGCTCTTCCGGCGCGAAGGGCTCACGCTCGAGGAGCGGGTGTCCGCACTCGAACGCTCGAAGAGGGGTCACCTGTGAGCCTCGCGTCACTCCAATCCCTGCACCGCTACAAGCGCACGCCCTTCGCGGAGGGCTACCCGGCGGACGTCCTCACGTTCTACTCGCCGGTCGACAACGTCCACGGCGTGCTGCGAGAACTCATCGGCTCCGCGCACCACTCGCTCGTCTGCGCCATGTACGGGTTCGACGACGACGAGCTGGCCGAGGCGATGAAGGCGAAGCTCTCCGATGGCCACTGCTACGTCTCGCTCACGCTGGACTCGTCCCAGGCCGGGGGAGCACACGAGAAGGCGCTGCTGGCGAAGGACGCGTTCCCGTCGAACTCCGTCGCCGTCGGGAGGTCCGAGAAGGGCGCGATCATGCACCTCAAGCTCCTGATCATCGACGGGCTCGACGTGGTGACGGGCTCGACGAACTGGTCCGACTCGGGAGAGTCGAAGCAGGACAACCAGCTCACGGTCGTGCGGAACGCGCTCGTGGCAGCAGAGGCGAGGTCCCGCGTCGACATGATCCACGAGCACATGCTCACGGCCGCGAGGGCCGCGTGAAGGGAGATCACATGGAACTGTCAGCGAAGCAGGTAGCGAAGGACCTGGCCGCGTACGCCGCGCCGGTCATCGCTGTGCTGTCGGTCCTGGCGAATGTGCCGGGGGCGAGCCACGTCTTCCACGCCACCGGAGCGATCCAGGGAGTGCTCGACGCGGTCGTGGTCGTCGCCACCGCCGTCCTCTCGGTCGCGAAGCAGGTGGACAAGTCCGCGGCAGTCGCGTCCGCCGTGAAGGCCGTCCGGGCCAAGAAGGCGGCGAAGTGACCCTCATGCTCGGCAGGCTCCCTGCGGTCCGACCGCACGGACTCAAGACGCTCTCTGCCTACGCGACCAAGCGCCTCCCGGCGCCACCGAAGGCTGTGGAGTACGGCCGCGGTGTCACCGGCTGGGGCATGGACGCGAATGACCGGTACGGCTGCTGCACCATCGCGGGAGCGGCCCACCTGCTCGCCGCGTGGGACTCCGAGGTCTCCGAGCACGACCCGGTTCCCAATGCGGACGACGTGATCGACCAGTATCTCCGCATCACGGGGGGCCAGGACACGGGCTGCGTCGAGGCAGACGTCCTCTCGCTCTGGCACCGCTCCGGGCTGTTCGGCGGCGCTCCGATCGCCGGCTACGCGCCGGTCGACCCGAGGGACATCATCGCCGTCCACCAGGCGATCGCGTTCTACGGCGGCGCGTACCTCGGGGTGACGCTGCCGGAGTCAGCCGAGGAGCAGTTCGCCGACGGCGCGCGGTGGACGGTAGAACCCGGCTCCCCGGTGCTCGGGGGCCACTGCGTCGTCGCCGTCGGGTACGACTCGCTCGGCCTGTCCTGCGTGACATGGGGGAAGGTCGCTCGAGTCACGTACCCGTGGCTCTCGGCGTACATGGACGAGTGCTGGGCCATCGTCCCGCACCAGTTCGTCGAGGCCGCGAGGGGCCCCGCTCTCGACCTCGAATCGCTCGAAGCGGACCTGGCGGCGCTGTGACGACCGTCATCCAGGCCGACGGGGCCGGAGTGGTCGAGTCCGACCTGTCCTCCGTCGGGGGCGCGCTCACGTTCCTCCGGCCCCCGGCCGGCGCCGAGCCGTCGCGGACTGTCGCGTTCGCGCGAGGCGAGGTCGGCGCGCACTACGGCTTCCTCACGATCGGGTCCATCGCGGTCGACATCCTCACGCCGTCGTGGCTGCACGTCCCGGTCATGCGCCCGGGTACGTGGATCTGCTCCGCGTTCGCTGCGGAGGCCCTGCGCTTCGGGGGCTGGTACCACCGCTGGCCGGACATCTACCAGGTGACCCCCGCGGAGCTGCTGCACGGGATGCTCGCCACCGGATCGACTGAGGTCACTGTGGACGCGCTGATGCCGGGCGACATCGGTTTCGCGCACGGCAGCGGGCTCGTCGCGTGGGCGATCCGGCTCGGCCAGCGGGTCGCGAGCGAGCAGGACAGCCAGGTGAACCACGCGTTCGTGATCGGAGCGACCGGTGGCTAGCAAGTACGCGCAGGCGAAGGCCAAGGGCATCAAGGTGCTCCCGAAGGGGACGAAGGTCTCCTGGCACTACCGCTCGGCCATCGGCCACGGGAAGGTGAAGGGCATCCACAAGCTCGGCACTTCAGCAGACAAGACCGAGTACGACATCTCGGAGTCCGATCACCACCCTGGCGAACCGGACGTGGTGCGCCACTACGGCTCCGCTCTCACCGTCGAGCACTGAGCGAGGACGTTCCCGAGAGCGTCCGCCGCGGCGACGTCGGCCGCGTCGACCGCGTGCGTGTACCTGAGCACCGTCGAGAGCTGCTGGTGGCCGAGCCGGGCCATGATCGCGCGGACCGGCACCCCCGCCGCTCCCATCTGCGTGCCGGCGAAGTGCCGGAGGTCGTGGAACCGGCACGCCCCGCCGCACAGCTTGTTCCAGCGGCGCGAGAGGTCGTCGGGCCGGACCGGCTCGTCGCTGCCCCCGAGGACCCTCCGGTCGCCGCAGGGCTCCATCTGGCGCAGCATCGCGACGGTGCGGGCGTCGAGGGCCAGGACCCGCGTCCTCCCGCTCTTCGTGGTGCGCTCGACGAGCTCTGCTCCCACGACGCCCACGGACCTCGACACGACGACCTTCGCGCCGTCGAGGTCCACGTCGCTCCACCGGAGCGCCACGATCTCCCCGCGGCGCATCCCCGTCACCACGGCGACGGACGCTGCGACCGCGAGCGTGGGGTCCGATGACCACGCGGCGCCGATCCACGCCGCGACCTGTGCCGGCTCCGGCGGCTCGTGACCTGCCTCCTTCGGGACGCTCGGCGCCCGGACGCCGGTGAGGGGAGCGACCTGGCCCCACCGCTCCGCGAGCGACCACGCCGCCATCAGCACCGTGTGGCACTGGCGGACCGTGGAAGGAGCTCTCCCCTCCCGCAGCCACGCCGCGTACTGGCGCTCGATCACCGCAGCGGTCATTACAGATGCGTGTAAGGACCCGAAGGCCGGGACGAGCCACCCGTCGACCTTCGCCCGGTACGCGACGAGCGTGGCCGGGGACACTCCGCGCGTCTCGACATCCGCGAGCCATTGGCGCAGCACGGCCTCCGCGGTCACGCCGTCGTCCCTGCGCTCCGGGACGAGGCCCCGCAACGCGCGCTCGGCGTCCCTGCGCGTGCCGGCCACGACCTTGCTCGCCCGCGAACGCCGGCCGTCCGCCCTCGGACCCTCGGCCGTCACCCGCCACGATCGAGCGCCGCGCCTCACGACGGACCCGCTCCCCGGCGCCCTGCGTGTGGTACCTTCACCCATGCTGAACCTTCCCAAGGTCGGCAGATGCCCCGGACTGGCTACCGCTGGTCCGGGGCATCATCGCGTCCGGGGCCGAGTGCTCGGCCGAGGACTCCTGCTGCTTCCGCGTCCCGCGTCGCCAGGACGTGCGCGTAGACCCGGAGCGTCACGCTCGGGTCGGCATGGCCCAGTCTCCCCGCGACCGTCGCGACGTCCACCCCGGCCCCGACCATCTCCGTCGCGGAAGCGTGGCGGAGATCGTGGAAGCGGAACGGCCACGGCCGGCCCGTCTCGCGCTCCTGGCGCTTCGTGAGCCTGCTCCATGCCTGGGTCACGGTGTCGGGCATGAGCGGGTCGCCGGAGAGGCCCGGAGCGAACACGTAGGCGTCGTCCGGGACCGGGGTTCCTGCGACAGCGGCGCGCTCGCGCAGGCGCTCGGCCCGCAGCTCGACGGCCCGCTCCGCCATCGCGTCGAGGGTGACCCGGCGCCTGCCCGCGCGCGACTTCGGCTCCTTCACCCCCCACCGGCCGCCCGCCTGCCAGACGGACCGCGAGACCGTGGCGACGGTCATCGGGGGCTCGCCGGGGAAGCGCGTCACGTCGGAGAACCGCAGCCCGCAGATCTCCCCGCGGCGCATCCCAGTGAGGACCGCGAAGACGACGATCTCAGCGAGGCCCGGGTCGCGGCCCGCGTCTGCCGCCTCGACGAGCTGGCGCACCTCGCGCATCGTGGGGGCGACGGGGCGCTCCGTCGTCCTCGGCGCGACATCGACCCGGTCCATCGGGGAGCGGTCGAGCCACCCCCACCGCACGGCGACCCTCAGAGCCGCGGAGAGCACCTGGTGGGCGCTGCGGACGTTCGCAGCGGTCTTCCCGGACTCCCGGAGGACGCGGTACCACGACTCGACGTCACGCGGGCCGAGGTCGCAGAGCCGGACGGACGCGAGGGGCCCCGACGCGACGAGCCGGGCCTTCGTGCGGTACCCGTCGATCGTGGTCGGGGAGACGCGGGGCTCCCGGTCCTCGAGCCAGAGCCCCAGGAACGCTCCGACGCTCATCTCGGACCCGGGCCTCTCGGCGTCGGCAGCGGCCTGTAGCGCGCGCTGCGCCTTCTCCGCAGACCTCCGGCCGGATCCGGGCTCCTTGCGCGACGCCGTGTACGTCGCCCAGCGCCACCGCTTCCTGCCCGTCGCCGGGTCCGTGCCGGCGTAGGCTCTGATCTCCCAGTGGCCGGGGGACCGTTCCCGGACGTTCGCCATGCCACGAGAGTAGGGTTTCGGTAGGGCAAGCGTCAAGTGCCCGATGAGAAATCCCAGGTGGCCCCCGTAGCTCAGAGGATAGAGCGACGGTTTCCTAATGCGTGCCCGTCCGAGCACCTACCGCCTGACCTGGGCATTCTCCGCCGACCTACGCACGCACTCGGCATCCTGAGCAGGGATCGGCAACAGGTCGCCCGCGCGGAGTAGGGCAGGAGTAGGGCAGGAGTCAGGAAGCCGAGGACCCGACCGCCGCTGCCGGCAGGCCGAGGTCGGAGCGGAGAGCGTCGGAGTCGGCTGCCTCCGTGGCCTCGTCGCTAACGATGTCCTGGTCTACCTCGGACGCGTCGGACACGGTGTCGGTCGCCAGTTGCGTCACGTCCGCGGCGAGCTTGTCGAGGACCGCTTCGAGCGCCTTCGCGTCGCCCGTCGCTGACGCGGGGTACGAGAGTCCGCGGAGCTTCGATGCCGCCGACGAGAACGCCGACGCGATCGCGTCGTCCGCGGCGGTCTCGTCCTTGATCTGCCGGTCCTTCGTGACAGCGGCGTTCCCTTCGTTGATGATCGCGAGCACCTGCGGGCCGACCGACGGCGCCGACGGGTGCGCCGCTGGCACTGCCGCATGGGCCGGAGCTGGGGTCGCGCTCGACGCCGACCCGCACGCCGCGAGCCCGAGCGCGCCGAGTGCCGCGACCCCCGCTGCGATGATCTTCCGTGTCATGGCTTCCTCCTCCCGCCGCGCCGATCGGCGCGGTCGCGACCTCGCAACCTACCCATCCATGGGAAAACAACACGTGATCCTTGCGCCGCGGCCGAAGCGGTCGTACCATGCGCCCGACACCGCAGACCTTGGGAGGGGACGATGGAGACGGTACCGTGCGCGGGGAGCGTCGCGCAGCTAGCGTGCGCCGCGTGCCCGATGGCTCGCCACATCGCGGCGCTGTACGACGACGTGGCCCGGCTGGACCAGGAACGCGAAGTCGCTCTGAGCGTCATCGCGTCCGTCGAGGCTGAACGCGCCGCCCGGTGCTCGGGTCCCTATCGCGCTCGGCCCGGTCTGCGCGTAGTTGCGCCGCTCGCCGCCACGTAGACCGGCCGCACATCTCCGCGGCCTGGGCCTCGCTGATGCCCAGCCACGCCTCGAACTTCTCCCACATCTCCCGGTGCTGCGGGACGGTGCCGTCGCGCCAGTCGTAGAGCGACTGCGTGGGGACATCGAAGCGTCGTGCCAGGTCCGCGAATCTCTCGCTCGTCTCGGTGAGCACTTCCGCGAGCGTCGCCTGATTCGTCATCCACCGAGCGTGCCACTCTCGGTCGCCACTTGTCAAGGGAGTATTCACTGTCGGCGCGAACCAATAGGTCGTTGACAACGGGCAATAAATCGTTGACAACGGGCGTGAGGTCCGTCATGATCTCCCCGTGGACCACACGATCGAGGTGCCCATCGGGACGTTGCTCCGCTACGAACGCGAGCGCCGGCACCTGACGCAGCAGGTCGTCGGCGACGCGATCGGCGTGACGAAGGAGGCGGTCTCCCTGTGGGAGACCGGCGTCACCGAGCCGAATCCTCGGAACCGTGCCGCCCTCCGCTCCTGGCTGGACGAGACCGCGCCGTGACGACCCGCCTCTACCTGAGCATCGACATCGTGCTCGACGCCCCCCATCCCTGGTGCTCGGACACCCCGCCGGGGCTCGTCGTCCACCCTGTCGGCGTCCCCGAGGAATCGGTGCTAGCGGGGCTCCGCCACGAGGAGCAGATCGGCGTCGCGTACGCGGCGGCGTACTACCGGGCCGAGCAGTGACGCCGCTCGTCGTGACGATCGACCTGGTCATCCCGGAAGACCACCCGTGGAGTAAGCGGTTCCCCCGAGAACTGCGCGTCCACGAGGTCGGGGAGCTCGAGCCGCACCTCACCGTCTCTCTCATGAGCGATCCGTTCGGCGGGAACGCGGGGTCGTGACCGGCGTCGAGATCGCCGTCGGGGCGACGCACCTCCCCGTCGAGCTGACGACGACGGAGGCCGCGTCCTTCCTCGGCCGCTCCGTGCGGACCGTCTGCGCCCAGTGCCAGCAGGGCCTCCTGCCGACGATGCCGGGCAGGCAGAACAAGTCGTCGTACCGCGTCCCTACTGCTCGCCTGCTGGAGATGCTCGGCATCGCGTTCGAGATCGTCCCCGTCGGGGGCAGCGGCAGCCCGGAGCCTGGCGCCCCGCCCCGCGCCGGTTGGCCCTACGAGGAGGAACCATGACCGTCCAGACACCCGTCCGTCAGCGCGGGGCCGCCAGCACGACGACGCCCATGCCTCCGGCGCCCCGCGCTGGCGGCGCCTCTCGCCCGCAGCCCAACCGTGATCCGGCTCCCAAACGGTCAGCGGCTGCGGGCGACCCTCCCGTCCCGGCACCCAATCGCGTCCCGACACCCAGGAACCTCCCGGCGCCGGGACGGGACATCTACGACGCGATCACCGAAGCGTGCGCCCGCATGGCGCACCAGGACGACGCGACCGTGGCCGACCACGCGATGTCGCTCGTCGGTCTGCCTCCGCGCTACCGGCCAGCGATCGCGCCGATCGTGGTGAACGGCGTCACCGACGAGCGCAGGCGGCGGACAAGGGCGCTGGAACGCGACGCGGCGACCGGGCCTCGCACCGCTCCCGATGGGAGGGCAGTGCGGGTCATCGCGGGCGGCGCGGAGCCCGACGTCGAGCGGCTGCGCCTCCTGCTCGACGCCGAGTTCGCCGTGGGGCACGGGCAACGCGTCACCAACCGCGACGCGACGGTCGAGCAGCACCGGGCGTACATCGACATGCTCTCGCGCCAGGAAGCCGGGCTCGCGTCGACGCGTGCGCTGCACGAGCAGATGGTCTCCGTGATCGAGGAAGCGGGCGCGAAGACGCTCGGAGAAGCACTCGGGGGCGGCGCGCGGTGACCGAGCTGCGAGATGTCGACCTGAGCCAGTACCGGCTCCTGCGGCTGTGGGCGAGGACTCACGCCGACTCCCAGGCGTCGCGTATCCGAGCGTCGAACCGTGCGCTCCACGCGCCCGTCGTGCCCGAGATCTTCGCAGCGGAGATAGACGCGGCACACGCGGCGGAGCACCGTCTGATGCTCGCCCTGCGGCGGCAGTACCGGAAGACCGCGCCGCCCGGCGTGATCGAGTGGCAGAAGGAGTCGCCCGGTATCGGCACGGACATGCTCGCTCAGCTCTTGGGCGAACTGGGCCACCCGCGCTACGCCACGCCGATGCACTGGGAGGGCACCGGGAACGACCGCGTCCTCGTCGTGGACGAGCCCTTCGAGCGCACCGTCGGCCAGCTCTGGCAGTACTGCGGCCACGGCCGGCCCGGCCGGGTCACGAAGGGCGCGACCGCCGCCGAGCTGTTCGCGCTCGGCAACCCGCGCCTCAAGGTGCTCACGCACCTCATGGCCGAGTGCTCGATCAAGGAGCCCGGCACCACCACTCCCGGCCCGGCCAGCGAAGGCCCGGAGCCCGACGTCATCCCGCCGGGCCGGGACCCCTTCGGCACGAGCCAAGTCCCAGCCGGCACCCACGGAGCATCCGCTCGTGTCGACCCTCTCGCTGGCGACCATCCCGGCTCCGACACCCATGCCACCGCCGTCGCCAGCGACCCTCTCCGCGTCACCCAAGCATGTAACGACGCTCAGCGCGGTAACGGTGACGCGGACCCCTCGACCACACGGGCCAGCGTCGTGCCGGCACCCACACGGGCTACGCCCGTGTGGCCGTATCGCGTCGTCTACGAGGACCGCAGACGGCAGACCCTCGGACGCGTGCACGCGGAGCGGTGCGCGCGTTGTGGCCCGTCCGGCCACCCGGCGGCGCCGGGCTCCGCGTGGTCCCGAGCGCACCAGCACGCGGACGCGCTCCGCGTCACGGGCAAGGCGATCCTGCACGACCTGTGGCTCGCCGCGGAGGAGCCGTGACCGATCTCGCTGGCGACCAGACGTCATCCGACACCCATTCATGGCGCGTCGCCAGCGACCCTCTCCGCGTCACCCATACCACCCACGACCTCCATGCGTGGAGCGGTGACGCGGACCTTCTCGCTGGCGCCCATCCCGGCTCCGACACCCGCGGTGCAAACGGCGCCAGCGACCCTCTCAGCGCGGGCCAACATCGCCCCGACACCGAGCAGTGCGGCGCCCGCGCTGACCATCGCGTCCCGCACCGCCCTTACGCGCGAATGAAGGGCAGGCGGGAGCGGTCCGTGACGGAGATCATCGGGTACAAGGCGGTCCCCGGCCTCCCGTGGGGCGCGGCGAAGGAGACCGCGCTGTACGCCGTGAACAGCTTCGACGAGTGGAGGGACCTCCTCGACGACGCGGCGACGGACGTCCTGCGTCTCCGCCACCGAGCCGTGTGGGACTCGCACGCGTCGATCGGGACCGCTCTGCACGCGGTGAACGAGGCGTGGGACGCGGGTACTGAGGTCGACCTCGACGCCCTCGTCTGCGACATGGCGGACTCGGACAAGCAGGCGAAGCTCTGGCAGGGCCACGAGGCCGAGACCGTGGACCGGCTGGAGGGTTACGTGGACGGCCTGGAGAAGTTCTGGAACGTCCACCGCCCCATCGAGCGGCGGTGCGAGGAGTGCGTGCGGACCCCGAACGTCTACGTCGGGCAGCGGGACATGGTGGCGACGATCAACTGGCGAGGGGCGAAGTCCAGAGTCCTGCTCGACATCAAGACGACGCACGAGCAGGACCCGGAGAAGGCCGTCTACCACGACTCCTGGGCGCTCCAGTTGGCCGCCTACCGCTACGCCGAGGAGTGCGTCGGGTACGCACTCAACGACGCGGGGAAGGTCGTGGAGACGGGAGCGTGGGAGAACGACCCGGTGGACGCGTGCGCCGTGATCCACCTCAGGGGCGACGGCGGGTTCACGCTCTACGAGGTCGCGGCGGACGAGGACGCGTACCAGGCGTTCCTCGCTCTGGCGAGCTTCGGGCGATGGGACAGGGCGCTCAAGGCGCCACGGACAGTGGAGGAGAGCGCATGACGACAGAACTGGTGGTCCGCGACGGGGCGGAGGTGGTGGCGATGCCGAGGAAGCTGACCCGCGAGCAGGTGGACCTCATCAAGCGCACCATCGCCAAGGGCGCGAGCGACGACGAGCTGAGCCTGTTCGTCCAGCAGTGCGACCGCACCGGGTTGGACCCCTTCGCACGGCAGATCTACTGCATCGGCCGCTACGACGGGCGCGTGAAGCGCGAGGTCTTCCAGACGCAGGTCTCCATAGACGGCGCACGACTCGTCGCGCAGAGGTCTGGCTGCTACGCCGGGCAGATCGGGCCGTTCTGGTGCGGCGACGACGGGGAATGGGCCACGGGCGCTGACGGTCGCCCTCGCCCGTGGCTCGCGTCGGGCCCCCCGGCGGCGTCGATGGTCGGCGTCATCCGGAGCGACTTCCGGGAGGTGCTCTGGAGCATCGCCCGCTACGGCGCGTACGTCCAGACGACCCGCGACGGCAGCCCGAACCAGGTCTGGTCGAAGATGCCGGACAGCCAACTCGCGAAGTGTGCTGAGGCGCTGGCGCTCCGCAAGGCGTTCCCGATGGAGTTGTCCGGCCTCTACACGACCGACGAGATGGGCCAGGCCGAGGACGCGGCGCCCGTCGACGCGCCGCCGCGTCGCAGCCGCAAACGCGCCTCCCCTGCGCGACCAGCGGAGCCGTTCCCACTCCCGGAGACCGGAATCACAGACCTCGAAGCAGCAGACGTCCCTGCAGGGTGGGACAACGACGACCAGTGCTCCGACGAGCACAACGCCCTCGCTGCGCGGATCAAGCGCCTCTCCGAGACGGACGTCGAGTGGTGCCGGGCGTACCGATCGGACCACGGCTGGCCGCTCGCGAAGGACGAGTTCGACGTGCTCGCGGCGTCCGTCTCCGACATCGAGGCGGCGTACGCGGACGCCGAGAGCGACGCTTCCGACGAGGGCGACCAGTGAGCGAGTCCGTCTACGAGCGGGCGCTGGAGCGCCAGTTCCGCGCCCTCGGGCTCCCGGACCCTGTGCGCGAGCACCGCTTCCACCCCGCGCGGCGGTTCCGGTTCGACTTCGCGTGGCCCGACCGGATGATCGCGATCGAGGTCGACGGCGGGTCGTGGGCCGCGGGGCGCCACACCACGGGCGTCGGGTTCGAGCGGGACTGCACCAAGTCGTGCCTCGCGGCGATCGCGGGTTGGAGGGTGCTCCACGTCACCGGGACGATGGTGATGGACGGCACCGCCGTCGGGTTCGCTGAGGCGGCGCTGGCGCCGTGATCCGGTCCCCGATCCGGCGGCGCGCGCCGATGGGCTACCGGCCGCGCTCTCGCAAGGAGCTGCGGAAGGCGCGCAAGGACGCACTGGAGCGCGGCGGCTACCGGTGCGAGGCGGCTCTGCCGGGCTGCTCGTGCCGACCGGAGCACGCGCACCACCGCAAGATGCGGTCGCAAGGCGGGCCGGACGAGGCAGCGAACCTGCTCATGGTCTGCTGGTCGTGCCACCGGTCGATCCACGCGGACCCGGAGCGTTCCTACGAGAGGGGCTTCCTGGTGAGGTCGTTCGACGACCCGCGCAGGACGCCGGTGAGGAGGGGCGAGTGATCGCCAGCTCAGCAGTCGCAGTCGCGTGCAACGCGGCGTCTGGGTCTCGCTTCGACGTCTCCGTCTCCCAGGAGTGCGCTTCCGGCGACGAGTGGCTCGTGCGCTGCCAGACGGACGCGGGCTCGGTGTCGATGCGCCTGTCGCGCGCGAACGCGGCGCACCTCGCACGGATGATCCTGTCGTCGCTCACGGTCCGCGAGCCGTTCGACATGGACCAGCCATGAGCACCTGTTGCCCGTGGTGCGAAGAGGAACTGTCGAGCGACGACCTGCCGCCGAGCATCGCCGACACGGTGCGCGACATGCACGAGGCGCAGTCGCCGCGGTGCAGGGCTGCGTTCGACCGGCTGGTGGCGGACGTGACGAGGCCCGAGCCGCACCGGCGCTCCGCGAGGACTGCGTACATCCGGTACTGCGGGCTCCTGGGAGCTTCGATCGGCGCGCTGTGCGTCCTCGCGTGGGTGCCGTCGTACCTGGCATGGGCGCCCGTGGCCGTCGGTGTGATCGCCGGGAGCGGGTTGCTGTCCCTGCTCGCTGGCGCGCTCTCGTGGCCGCGAGCGTCGCGGGTCCTCGGCCGATGACGAGCGCTGGGCACGCGTGGGTCGACGACGGCAACGCGTCGGACGCGTCCGCCGCATGGGACCTCCTCGAGCGCCCGGAGTGGCACCGGCGCGCGGCGTGCCGGGGCATGGGGCCCAGCGCGTTCTACCCGGAGTCGGGATGGGGCCACGCGCCGACGGCCGAGGCCGCGGCGGCGCGGGCAGTGTGCGCGGAGTGCCCGGTGCGGGCCGAGTGCGCGGACGCCGGAATGGGCGAGCACTACGGCGTGTGGGGCGGCCTGTCGCTCAACCAGCGCCGGGCCATGCGGAGGCTGCGGTGAGGGGCGAGTGCCCGTACTGCTCGCTCGCGCTCGTCGGCGACGGCGAGGATCCGGAGGACTACTGCGACGACGACCTCTACGACTTCCTCGGCTGGCACCTGGAGCGGTCGAAGTGGTGCGAGAAGCAGCGTAGGAGCGAAGCGTACGCCGACCGAGCATGGAGGGAACGATGACGCGGGACGAGGTACAGGAGGCGATGGCGCGGGTCGGCGTCCACTGGCCGCACGTCACGCTGAACACCGCGCAGGTGCGAGCGTGGAGGGACTGCCTGCGGCGCTTCGAGTTGCGCGATGCGCTCTCTGTGCTCGACGACATGCGGGCCGGGCAGTACCAGCGGTACGCACCGGACCCCGGCGCCGTCCTCTGCGAGCTCCAGGCGCGTGCCCGCCGAGCCCGCGCGGTCATCTCTGCCCCGTCGGCGGGCAACGTCGCATCGAAGGACGAAGCGATCCGAGCGATCCGCGCAGCGAGGGAGGCGATATGACGGCGCCCACGGACCCGCACGGCTCGTCGACATGGTGCCCTCGGTGCCGCCAGCCCTGCACGCTCATGATCCGGTGCGACTGCTGCGCAGGGAAGTCCCGCGTTCCGCGCATCGTGTACGACCCGGCGGACGCGGCGAGCGTCCTCGACTTCGTGGACGCCGCGATGGCAGCCGGGACGATCGTCGCGTGGGGCGCGGTGCGCCGGCACACGGACAATGGCGTCGTCTTCTGCGTCCACGACGACTCGACTCCGTGCGCTCGGGAGCACGAGGACGAGTGGCCCACGTTCTACGTCGCGGCGCCGGAGGGGACGTGACGGCGCGCATGATCACTGCCGACGTCCTCGACGGGCTGGCGTCGCTCGACGACGACTCCGTAGACCTCGTGCTCGCGAGCCCCCCGTTCCTCGGGCTGCGTTCGTACCTGCCCGAGGGCCACGCGAGCAAGGGCCGCGAGATCGGCTCGGAGTCGACGCCGGCCGACTTCCTCGACCGGCTGCTCGACGTCGTCGAAGCTTGCGACCGGGTGCTCGCTCCGCACGGGAGCCTGGTGTTCGAGCTGGGGGACACGTACGCCGGGTCAGGAGGCGCCGGAGGGGATTACGGGCAGGGCGGGCTACGCGAGGGCCAGCACACGTTCGCTGGGTCGGCTGCTGCCGGCAGAGCGGGCGACGGCTGGCCTGCCGCGAAGTCCCTCTGCGGCATCCCGACCCTGTTCGCATGGTCCCTGGCCTACGGCCGCAACCTGCTCCGTCCCGAGCGCGAGACCGATCCGTGGATGATCCGCAATGTCGTTGCGTGGTGCCGCCCGAATCCTGCGGTCGGAGCGCTCGCGGACAAGTTCCGTCCCGCCACGAGTTACCTGACCGTAGCCACCAAGGCCCGCGACCGCTACTTCGACATGGACGCCGTGCGCGCCGGCCGTGCCACCGACTCGCACCCGATCGGGCACACGGACTCGCCGACGGCCGCGCGGCGCGCAGTAGGCCTCGACAGCGGGCGCGGGCGGACCGGCGTCAACCCCGGCGGAGCGCCGCCGCTCGACTGGTGGGAGATCCCGACCCAGCCGTACGCGGGTGCTCACTACGCGGCGTGGCCGGAAGCACTGCTGGTGCGCCCGATCCTGTCGATGTGCGCCGAGCGGGTGTGCCGCGTGTGCGGGAGGCCGAGCCGGCCGTCGGGGTGCGGATGGTCCGACTGCGGGTGCGACTGGCCGTACGTCGGCCACCAGGGGGACTCTCCGGACGACGAGCACGGGAGGTGGCGCCGGGGCGTGGTCTTGGACCCCTTCGCGGGGTCCGGGACGACGCTCGCGGCGGCCGAGCGGCTGGGACGCGACTCCGTCGGCATCGACATCGACGATCGCAACGTTGCACTCGCCCGCGACCGCGTGGGCCGGTACGGCGTCATGGACGCTGGCGGCAGGGCGACAGGCCAAGCGCGTCTGTTCTCCGGAGCGCCGGCATGAACCGAGCGGAGGCCGACGCGATGATCGCGGACCGGCTGGCGGTCCTCGAAGCTGAGCTGATGATGGCGCCGCCGCCGCCGTTCGACCGGCTCCGGTGGCTGCTCTGCCAGCTCCTCACCGCGATCGCCAGGGTCGTCGACACGCCGCCAGACCCGGAAGCGCAGTGACGCCGCGCCCGAGCGGCGAGGACGTGGCGGTCGCACCGGCACCGCGGTGCCGCCACTGCAAGCGCGTCCTGAGACCGCCCCGCAAGGCGATGTGCGCGGCGTGCTACCAGTACGCGGCTCGGACTGGCAGGGCGAGGCCCGTGCCCCCGGCGCAGGCGCGCGAAACGCTCGCAGGGTGCGCCGCGGAGATGTGCATGAGGCCCGAGTACCGCGACGGACTGTGCAAGCTCCACGCCGACCAGGCGTGGTACCGGAGCCTGCGGTGAACGGCATCGCTGCGGTGCTCGTCGCGTCGGCCATCGCGGCTCCGGTCCACCCCCTGCGCTGCCCGGCTCCGAGTCGTGGCGTGGCACTCGTCGCCGTGCGGCCCGTCGCGGAGCAACCGCCGCCTGCGGAGCCCGCTCCGCCAGCACCGCAGACCTCGTGGCAGTCCGTCGTTCTCTCTCTCGGCTGGGACGGGCCGCTCATGCTCCGCGTCGCGTGGTGCGAGTCGCGGGACGAGCCATCTGCGACCGAGCCGCACTCCGGCGCCCACGGGCTGTTCCAGCAGCTCGGCGAGGCGAGCGACGACCCGTACACGCAGGTCAGCGACGCTTACTCCCTCTGGCAGGAGCAGGGGTACGGAGCGTGGGCCGCGAGCCGGGCGTGCTGGTCGTGATCGTCGACCTCTTCGCGGGAGCTGGCGGTTGGGACGTCGCGGCCCGCGATCTCGGCCTGTGCCCCATCGGCATCGAGACCGATGCGGCCGCGTGCGCGACGAGATCAGCCGCCGGCCTGCGGACGGTCCGCGCGGACGTGACGTCGATCGACCCGGGGACGTGGCCTGCACGAGTCGACGGCCTGATCGCGTCGCCGCCGTGCCCGGCGTTCTCGCGTGCCGGCGACGGCCGAGGGGTGCGGGCTCTCGATGGCCTGTGCGCGTACGTGCGGTCCTGCGCCCGCTCGTGGCGCCCGTGGCTGATCGACGGGGCAAGCCCGCTGCTCGACGTCTCCGACGAGTCCGACATCGACGTCGACCCTGGGACGGACGCGCTCATCGCGCTCTCCGTCGAGCCGTTGCGCTGGGTCGACGCGCTCCGACCGACGTGGGTGGCGATGGAGCAGGTCCCCCCCGCTCTGCCTCTCTGGCACGCGTACGAGCACTGCCTGCGGGCGTGGGGCTACCGGACGTGGACTGGAGTGCTCTGCGCCGCGGACTACGGCGTCCCGCAGACCCGCAGGAGGGCGATCTTCATGGCGCGCCGGGACCGCCAGCCGTGGCCCGAGGGCCCGACGCACTCCGAGTCAGGCGGGGGCCTGTTCGGGCTCAAGCGGTGGGTGCCGATGGCCCGCGCGCTGGGGTGGGGCGACGAACCCTCGTGGGACTGGGAGCGCGCGGACGGGAGGCGGTGCTCGGTCACGTCCGCTGCGCCCGCGCGGACCGTGACCGGGAAGGCCGATCAGGGCTGGGCCGCGCCGAACCGGATGCGCCTTCGCACGGGAGCGAACACGACGGTCAGCGGGCGCCCGTACGACCGGTCCGTCGATCGTCCGGCGCCAACCGTCGACACGAAGGCGGGTCGCACCTGGCGCCTGAATACGAATCGTGGTACCGGCCCATCTGAGAGCGGCCGCCAGCAGATGGCGGTTGACCGCGCCGCGCCAGCGGCAACGACGAGGGCATCGGGTCAATGGGTTTGGTCGCGACCGTCGACGACCGTAGTCGACTCTTTCGAGCCGACCGTCATCACGCGTCCAGGGCACCGCGACTGGGTCCGCGGCATCCCGCGCCAGGACGCCGCGGGCGGCGTGCGCGTGACCCTCGCCGAACTGGCCGCGCTCCAGGGCTTCGCGCCCGGCTTCCCGTGGCAGGGGAACAGGACGCAGATCGCCCGTCAGATCGGCAACGCGGTCCCCCCGGCGCTCGCGGCGGCTGTTCTCGCGCCGCTCATCGACAACCAACCGGCGCGGACGCACGCGCCCCGACTGGAGGAGACAGCATGACGATCATCGCCATCAATGACGACGCCGTGGTCCGGAGAGAGTCGTGAGCACGATCGAAGGGCACTACCGCGGGTGGCGGTGGGTCGTAGATGAGGTCCGGCAGCTCGCCCGGCAGCTCGCGGAGCAGAGGCCGTGACCGTCGAGGGACGCCTGCGCGTCGTGTCGGGCCTGCGTCTCGGGGCCGGGGCGCATGCGGCCCCGGACGGCGCCCCGGACGGCGCCCGTCTCTGCGTCATGGAGGCCGTCGCGTACGTCGCGGGCGAGCCCTGGTCCGACCGGCCGGCGTGCGCGAGCAGCGTGGTCTCCGCGTTCATGCGGCCGTGGAACGACGCGATGGCCGACGACGAGCGCCAGTCCTTGCGTCGGTACATCGCGCGCTTGGTCGGGAGCCGCGGCACCGATGAGCAGGAGATGCAGCGCTCGTGGATGGCGCTGGACTGGCTCGTTCGGGTGTACGCGCCAGCATGGCTCGACGCTGCGGGGCTCGGGGACCACGCCGACGGACTGCGCAGCCTCCGGCGTATCAGCTCCGGACGACGCGTCGCCGAGGCAGCACCCGTCGTCGTCGCAGCCAGGACCGCAGCCCGGGCCGCAGCCAGGACCGCAGCCGGACCCGCAGCCGGGGCCGCAGCCGGACCCGCAGCCTGGGACGCAGCCGCGGCCGCAGCCTGGGCCGCAGACTGGGCGACAGCCGGGGCCGCAGACTGGGCGACAGCCCGGGCCGCAGCCGGGGCCGCCGCAGCCTGGGCGACATCCGAGGACGCTCTGGCGCCGACCGTCGCGGCCCTCCAGGCGTCTGCACACGACCTCATCGACCGGATGCTCAGGGTGACGGAGGAGGGATCGTGAGCCGGTGCGAGGAGTTCGACGAGTTCGACGAGCCGTTCCCCAACGCTCGCGCGATGTACGCCGCCAACGCCGACCGGGCGCTCCGGGGCAAGCGCGGCCGGGCGATGCTCGCCGATCTCAGGGAGGCGCTCTTGGCGCTGCCGGACCGCCGCCTGGTCTCGGGCGCTCTCTCGACGGCGAGCCTGCGCCGATGGGTGGACGCGGGCGGCGACGGTGCAGCCGAGCGGTGGCCGCACGCTTGGGAGGATGACCGGTCCGCGGCGGATGCGCTTGTCGAGCGCGAGGGCATCGGCGTGTGCGCGGTCGGCGCCTACTGCTGGTGGAAGGCAGTCGAGGGCGGCGCTGACCCTCGTGAAGCTATGGCCGAACTGCCCGTGACCGCGGACCTGCTCGGGGAGAACGAGGAGGACACTGCTCTCGCAGGCGAGGCGGCGGGCATGAGCCGGATCGTGGCCAGGGAGATCGTGTGGCTCAACGACGGCTCGTTCGGCGGCTGCACTCCGGAAGAGCGGTACGAGCGCGTGCTGCGGTGGATCGGCGGGCGGATCGGGCCGAGGGCGACGGAGCCGACGTCCGCTGCCAGCACGGGCCGACGCGGCGCATGACCAGTCGCACGGTCCGGGACACGCTCGTCGCCGCCCGAGCGCTCGTCGAGCGCGGCTGGTGCCGAGGGTACGCGGCCGTCACGGCAGAGGGCGTCGACTGCGACCCGCGCGACCCTCGCGCGGTCCGGTGGACCGCGATCGGAGCGCTGCCCGTGGCCGACCGGTCGCCGGACCGGAGCGAGTGGATGGAGTGCGTCACGTTTCTCAGGCGGGGAGCACGGTTGTCCCCTACCGCCGACTTCGGCGCGTGGAACAACGACCCTCGGACGACCCGACCTGACGTGCTGGCCGCGTTCGACGGAGCGATCAAGGCGGCGTCGTGACGGCCAGGGAACCCGCTTGGTGCCCGGCGACGCTGCTCATCGCGGACGACAAGTGGGGCTCGTACACCCGCTACTGCGACGGCTACGCGGGGCACGACGGGCCGCACTGGTCCCGGTCCAGCGCGTGCGACCCCCCTGCCGCGCTGGTGTGGCCGTGGGGGCCGCAGTGAAGGCCGGACGCGAGTGTGCCCGTGTCGCAAGACACGGGCACATCTCGGTGTTACAGTCGGAGTCACCACAACCCGCTGCCCAGAGCGTAGCGGACGGCGCAGGAGTCGTCAAGCCGGCTCAGGGCTTGATGTGCGGGCCGTCGAAAGCTCCCCGGCCGACCCCCGGGTGCACCCCCGTCGCAGGGCGGACAGCCCCATGCCCTTGGGCAAGGCACTCTCATCGCGGTCCGGTCCCGCGGATACCTGCCGAGCGGCGAGAGGACGGGTCAGTTCGACCCTGCGGAGGATGCAGCCTGAGACATGGTGAGGGGGCCGGGATGCTCACGCCCGCAGGGCGGGAGCCGCAGTGCGTGCCGCGGCACCCGCGTTCCGCCGGCACCCGGCCGCGGCAGAGGGGTGGACCTGTCTGTCCTTTGACCGACCGACCAACCGTGAGCGTCACCGAGCCGCACGTCAGTCGGTCGAGTACCGAGGAACCGACCCCAACGTCAACGGCAACACCGACGTCAACACCCACACCGAAACCTCGCCGGGCGGGGTCTCGGGGTAATCAGGGGGCGGCGTGAACCCGGTCGAGGTTGACGCGAAGATCCTCGAGCTGTGCGACCTGCTCGAACGCCAGGCGGGCGAGAGCGCCGCCCTCGCGGTCAAGGCCGCAGAGTCAGAAGCCCGCTACCGGAGGGCGGTCGCGACGACGCAACTGCGCGTGCGGTCCGAGATGTCCTCCGAGAAGCCGACGGAAGGCAGGGTCGACGCGGAGGTCACCGTCCGCGTGTCGGGGCTCCTGGCGGAGAGGCTGATCGCGGAGGCCAAGAGCACTTCGGCGCGCGACGTCATGTTCGCGACACGCGCACGTATCGACGCGCTGCGTACAATCGCAGCATCCATGAGGGAGGCCGCCCGAGGATGACGACGAAGCGCCCGTACTGGCACGATCTCCCAGCGGTCAAGGTGCCGAAGGTGACGGACCTGTGCCGCCAGTGCGGCCACGTCCGCGACCTGCACGGCGCTCCGCCGTACCGAGGGGCGTGCCGCGCGAGACATTGCTCGTGCCTAGCCGCGCCGTCGTGGGTCGTCGCCGGGCTCCCAGAGGGTTCGAGGCGATGAGCCGTCCCGCGGTCCCGCGGTCCGCCGAGGTCCAGCGGGACGCGGCGGAGATCGCGACGCTGTCGCGCGAGGTCGTGGACGCGTGGCGCTGGGCGGCTCCGGACGCCTACCGCCGGCCGAGCCACGCCGAGCCCACCGACGCATCGACACCTGCGTCCACGGTCAGGTGCGCCGCCTGCGCTGGGTCGGGCGAGCGCGACAACGGCCCGTGCCCGGACTGCGGGGGCGACGGCAGCCTCCCGTCGGGGGGCGACCCGACCGGCTCGACCGTGGTCTCGACCCAGCGGTACCGCTCCCTGCTCCGGGACGCGGCATCCGACGTACGCGAGGCGAAGTGGCGGCTGGCCCACGCCGTCCAGGCTCTCGGGGACGCCCTGCGGCTCCAGGAGCCGCGCGAGGGCATCGAGGTAGCGGACGTCCGCACGCTCCCCCACCCCGCCGACAGGGGGGACCTGGCACGCGCCCACGCGGCGCAGGAGAGGCGCAGGCAGAGAGCCGAGTCATCGGGGGACTGGACGGAGGTGACAGGGTGAGCTACAGCTACCGGGGCGAGTGCGCTCGGTGCGGGACGGAAGTCCTCGTGCGTGGCACCGATCATGTCTACGTGTGCGACCTCTGCGGGCGCCAGTGCGCCGACTGGCCGGACCGCGTGCAGGTCAAGGTCGAGTGGTCCGACCTCGTGGACGCGGACACCCTCGACGTGTGTGCCGACTGCATCCGCCTACCTGCCGTCGCCGCGCTGCGCCGCGACCTCTGGCGCGACGCGCCGTGACCCGGTGGCTGACAGACCGCGGGCGGATGCGGTGCGCCGTCTGCGTCGGGAGGGACGCGGTGGTCCAGGGCAGGTGCCGGGCGTGCATGGCCTACCTCCGGCGCCACGGCCACGACCGGCCGTGGTCATGAGCGAGCCCCACCCCGGCGCGCTCTCGCACGACGCGCCCGCCGTGGTCGTCGTGACGAAGGACCGGCGCAAGTGGCTCGTCACCTGCATCGACCACGGCCGGGTCTGCCGGGGCCACACCACCGAGGCGTACGCCGTCGAGTGCGCGGAGATACACGCCGGGCGCAGGCCGGCGAGGACGGCTCGACCATGACGGCCGTGCGGAACGGGCGACTATGACGCCTTGTGCGACGTGCGGGCGGCCGCACGAGCGCGAGGGGCCGTCCGGGCGCACGATCCCGACGTGCGTGGCCCACCGGGCGAACGGCGAGCCGTGCATGAACTGGCCGCTCGACGGAGCGTCCGTCTGCGCCCAGCGCCACGGCGGCTCGACTCCGCAGGTCCGGGCGAAGGCGAGGGAGCGCGTCGAGGAGCGACGCGCCATGAGCATCCTCGCGAGGCTGGACGCGCCCCCGCCGATCGACCACCCGATCCTCGAGCTGATCTCACTGGCGGCCGAGACGAAGGAGCTGCGGAGGATCGCGACCGAGCGCGTCTCCGCGCTCGACGAGATCGACGTGACGGACAAGATGGGCGTCGAGAGGGTCCGCGCGGTCGTGGGTCTCCTCGAACGCCTGATCGACCAGTGCACGCGGCAACTGGTCGACATGAGCAAGTTGGACCTCCAGGCGAGGGGCCTCGCCCTCACTCGCCAGATGGCGCAGGACACGATGGCCGCCGTGAGCCGCGCCCTGGAGCGAGCGGGGCTCGGGGAGCACGACGCCGAGGTGCGGGAGCACCTCGCGTCAGAGCTCCGAGCGATCAGGGCGCAGACGCCGACGCTCCCGCCCCAGCCGCGCTACCGCCATTGACAGCCATTGACAGGCCACCTGGGCTTATGTACCATCTGACTCAGGTTGGGCGTGTCTGACCTCCCTCCCGGTCTCCCCGGCCCACCGGACGATCTCGCTCCGGAGCCAGAGCGTGGCCCTCGCCCACCTGGCCCAGGGATCGGGCAGCTCCCCGCGGTGGCGCCACTGGTCCACGGTGCCCGGGTCGACGCCGAGCATCCGGGCGACCTCGACGCGGTCCGCGAGCTCCGACGGCTCGGCGCGGCTCACGACGCCGCCTGCCGCGTCCACGCGACCGACGCCGCGTCCGCCCGCGAGAGAGCGTCCGCGGCAGCGAGGAGACGCCCTCGGTACCGGCCCTCGGTACCGGCCCGCATCATTTCGACGATCCCTCGTTCGTCACCCATCGTCGCATCCTCTCTTCCTGAGCCGGGCGAGCGCCCGGCAACCCAGCACGGTCGCCGCGGTCCCCAGCGCGACCCACAGCACGACGGCTCCCGCCGTCTCGCCGGCCCACGACGTCACGAGGCCGACCACGATCAGCACTGCGAGCCACCCGCCGCAGCCCCAGCGCCGCTCAGGAGGGGTCACCGGGGGCCTCGGGCGTCCGAGATGACCTGCCGGACGACGGGGCGGTAGAACAGCACCGCTACGACCGCCGCGATCCCCAACGCGATCTCGTCGAAGGGCCCTGGTATCGGCAGGAGCCCGGCGGCGAGAGCGCAGCGGAGCGGACGCGGGAGTCGTCGGTCTGTCGCGATGCCCCTGAGCACCCGCACGGCCACCGCGAGCCGCCTGCGGGCGACGGCGGCACCGAGTACCGCTGCCGCCGCTCCGAGGCCCGCCAGCGCCCACACGAGCGGGCTCACGACGGCGCCTGCGCCTTGCACCGCCCGCGGCCGAGGTACGCGGTGCGCACCATCGTGCCGTGCTCCTCGTGGGGCTCTGAGACGGCCACCGCGACCTGCGGGCAGACCGACCCGTCCGCCTTGCAGACGTCGAGCGGCCCGACCCGCACCTGATCGGCCGGTCCGTGGGCGACCCACCCTCCGGGCTGCCGGACGAAGGTCACGCGCTCCGCGCTCATGCTGGCTCCCAGTCCGGGTCGGCGCGGTGCGGCAGGCCGTGGCCCTCCGGCAGAGCGCACAGCCGGTCGTCCCCGTCCGGCCCCACGCACCTTTCGTGGCACTCCCACGATCCCTGTGGCATCTCGCCCTGCCAGATCGCCCCGATGATCTCCTCGGCCGCGTCCGACTGCTCCTCGGTCGGCAGGTCGTAGCCGTTGCCGTGGACCAGCGTGTCCCACTCGCCGGACGCGGGCCCCTGCTCGACGACGCGCCACGAGACGTCGGGCCAGCGCCGCTCCATCTCCTCGCGGAGCCGGCGGTTCGTCGCGTCGACCCCCGCGTCCGTGAGCACGTCGTCAGCGGCGTAGTCGCCGCGCCACGTCCCTGCGATCACTGTCGTCATGTCTCCTCCTCGTGACCTGCCTCGTCAGGCCGGGTAGGTCATCCCCCGGCGACCGCCCGGAGGCGGTTTCGGCTCACGCCCCGGCGATCATCGCAGCGACGTGCTCGACGTCCAGGGACTCGACGAGGTCGCCGGGGTGGAGCTCCCGCAGCCCTGCGATCGCATCGCGCACGGTCCGCCACGCCGTCGGGGCGACGTACCGCTCGCCGTCGTCCCAGAGCTCGACGTAGGCCGCGTCCGGCCCCTGGAACACGTAGTACTCGGTCATCTGTCCTCCCAAGGTCTCGGGCACTCGCCCGATAGTGTAAGCATAGCATGACGGTGCGGCAGGGTCAAGCTATTTTGTCCGCCTCATCGAAGTCGCCGTAGGCCACCGCGTCGCAGAAGGCGTCCCAGTCCGACGACGACGCGAACGCCCGCCCGCAGTCCGTGCAGACCGGACGGCAGCCGATCACAGACTGGCACGCGCACGCCGCGTTGCCCGTCGCCGCGCGGTGGCGCTCGTAGGCCGTGATCCTCCGGCTGGCCGCTTCGAGGCCGTCCGCGTAGATGTCTGCGTCATTCATCGTTCCTCCCGAGGCCGATGGCGCCTGATGGCACCGCGCAGGCCCGCCCGCAGGTGGGCCCGGCGCTGGCATCAGGCGTGCGGGCCGGGGCACTCCGGGTCGGGATCCGGGAGCACGTCGTCACCCGCGTAGTACCCGATGCCGCAGGGAGACTCTGCACCGCACCGCGTGCATGCGTAGCGGTTGACGGGCTCGCCGAAGGGCAGTTCGGGCTCGGCCCACGTCGAGCGCCCGTCCGTGCCGAACAGCCTGCCTGCGTGGAGAGCGGTCACCGCTGCACCATGCCCGTGACGGTGCCGCGGCCGCCGATGGCGAGGGTCACGGTGTCGCCGACCCGGAACCCGGCGTTACCGACCTCGTAGGCGCACGCCGCGTCCGCCGATGTCGTGACCCGGACGTACCCGCCGTCCGCGGTCGTCCCAGCGAGCCGGTAGCGCGGGTTCCCGTTGCGAGAGTTGCGGAGCCGGCTCACTCCCGTCAACGTGATCGTGGTCTGTGCCATCACTGCCTCCCAAGGTCTGCCCGGATCGTCCGGGTACGTTGTCACTCTAGCATGACGCGGTGGGGGAGTCAAGCGTTCCGCGGGGATTCCCCGCCGACGAGAGCGAGGACCGCGTTCCACCCGCCCGCGTCGCGCCTTCCCGCTCGCGGCGCGGCAGCTGCGCGGGACGCCCGTACGGGCGCTTCGACGTCGTCGTTGCGCCGCCGCAGGCATTCGGGAGCGCCGCAGACCAGCGTCTCGCCGGCCCGCAGCCGGAGGGGAGTGCGGACCTCGGCCCCGCAGTAGGGGCACGCGGTCACTGTCTCACTCGCCATCGGGCCACCTGCCCGTAGACACGGCCCAGTACCACACCGTGTCACGGCGCCAGAGAGGCAGCCCGGATATCACCTGGTCGCACTCGGGCAGGTGGCCGCGGTGGCGCCACTGCCTCACGGTCGACCGCCCGACACCGAGCAAGCCGGCCAGTTCCTCCGGGCCGAGGAGTTCGTCCGGGTCCCACGTCGTGTCAGGGTCTGGCTCGTCCCAAGACTCGAGGTCGGCCTTCGCCCGTGCGAGCCTCACTTCCCCGAGCCAGCGAGCGCAGGCTTCGTCCACAGACCCGCACCCGTAGAAGTCCTCGAGGTCGTCAGGACCGAGCCCGGGAGCTTCGCCAGCACGGGTCATGCAGTGGTCCCGTATGTACCTCTGCTCGCCAGGGTCGAGAGCGTACAGCCAGTCCCACTCTCCGCCAGGGTCACGGTGCATCCGGCCGCGAGCGTCACGGACCGGGCGAGGACGGCGGAGCAAGAGGACGTCTGCACGCTCTACGAGGACGGTCACTGCGGTACTGCGATCATGCCAGCCTCCCAAGGTCACTGTCACCCTAGCATGACGATCACGACGGGGCAAGCAGTATCGGCACGCATCGACCGACCAACGTCATCCTGAGCAGACGTGAGCTCGGCGACGAACGCGGTCGTGTGCAGGTCGACGCACGACGAGTGTCGCGGGATGGTGACGCGGCAAGCAACGCGGCCCTGAGCAATCTGAGGCAACGCCGTGTCGCGAGATGGTGACAGGGGTACGCGTCGGGGCGGCTTGCCGACACTGGCGTGACACTGCCGATCCCTGCCGAAACCTGCCTGTCTGAGCCGTCACGGATGCGTGACACCACGGTCACGGATGTAGCAGTTCTGTGAAAGCCCAGGTCAGAGACACGATGTGCCCGGATGTGTGCCTAGCCCGTCGCGCGGGAGCCGGTCGGGCCAGGATTCCCCCATTCGCGAGTGCGAGTACCGCGCTTAGTGCGTCTCCACTCCCCTCCCCCCCGCCGCCTACGCGACGAAAGGCCCCGATGCCCTCGACGGAAGCTGCGAAGGCCGTGGTCGCGCTCATGACCGCGATCGCCCACGCGGACGCTGAGGCCGTGTCCGTCGCTCGGTCGATGGCCCCGGACTCGGACCTCGTGGAGGTCCTGGCGGAGTGCGTCGTGGCGTCGTGGCGCATCACGTCGTCTTGCACCGGGGTGCCCCTCGACACGTACCTCGAACGCGCGGGGCTGGTCGTCGCGTGACGCAGTTCCTGGACGCCCTCGCGGACGTGGCGAGGCCCCCCGAGACGTGGTCTCGCTGGGTCTGCGACCGGCCGGAGTGCGACGGCGAGCCCCACGGGGACCACTGGCGCTGGTGCTCCCACCCCTGCGACGGGCGCTACGACGCGAAGTCCGGCGCTTGCTCCCTCGGCTGTGGGAGGGGCGCTCGCGTCCACCACGAGCCCGCCTGCCGCCACGCCAGGGCGAAGCAGCGCCCCCCGGAGGGGGACTGGACGACGTGGCTCCTGCTCACGGGCAGGGGGTTCGGGAAGTCCCGCACGGCCGCTGAGTGGCTGGTGGAGTCGGCGTGGAACGCGCCCGCGGCGGAGTGGTGCGCGATCGCTAGGTCGGCCTCCGACGTCCGCAAGAACGCCCGGGACATGACCGGGGGCCTGGAGGTCATCGCCCAGCGCGACGGGAGGCTCAGGCAGTACAACCGCCACGAGGAGGACGTCATCCTCAACAACGGCGCGGTCATCCACTGCCTCTCAGCGGACAAGCCCGACAAGCTCCGCGGCTACAACCTCGCCGGGGCGTGGGCCGACGAGATCTGCGCGTGGAGGTACGCCGAGGAGACGTGGAACCAGGGCCTCGGGTTCGCGCTGCGGATCGGCGCCCACGCGCGCGTCGTCGTCACCACGACTCCGAAGCCCACCGCGCTCATCCGCCAGCTCGTCGAGAGAGCCGCCACGGACCCCGCGATGCGCCTCACCACCGGGTCCACGTTCGACAACGCCGCGAACCTCTCGATGGGCGTCATCGAGGGGCTGCGGGACTCCTTCCAGGGGACGCGCCTCGCCCGCCAGGAGATCGAGGGCGAACTGGTGTTCGACACCGAGGGGGCGTTGGTCTCCTGGGAGATGATCGAGGACGCGCGCCTCACGGCGGAGGAAGCCGAGGAGCGGTCGGGGGGGTACTCGCGCATCGTGGTCGCGGTGGACCCGGCGGGCTCCTACGGCGAGAGGTCCGACGAGACCGGGATCGTCGTGTGCGCGAAGGGGCGCGACTCCGAGGGCTACGTGCTCGCGGACTACTCCTGCAAGAAGTCCCCGAGGGACTGGGCGCTCACCGCGGTGAGGGCGTTCGAGCGGTTCGGCGCGGACAGGATCGTCGCGGAGAAGAACCAGGGCCACCTCATGGTCGAGGAGGTCATCCGCTCCGTCGCCCCGAGGGTCCCCTACACGCCGATCCAGGCCAGCCTCGGCAAGAGGCTGAGGGCGGAGCCGGTGACTGCCCTCTACGAGCAGGGCCGCATCCACCACGCCGGATCGTTCCCCGTCCTCGAGGAGCAGTTGACGACGTGGGACCCGGACTCGAAGCAGTCGCCGGACCGTCTCGACGCGATGGTCCACGGCATGACGGAACTCGGCCTCGCGAGGTTCGGGGCGGGGGAAGCGTGGCTCGCGGCGATGAAGGAATCGCTCTCCGACGAGAAGCCGAAGGGCCACGCGGGCTTCCTGGTCGGCGCGCCGACGGCCCCTGCACCCTGCTCCTCCCACCGGTACTTCGGGCCGGAGAAGCGGTGCGCGGTGTGCGGGGAGGCCGCGTGAGCGCGCTCGACCACCTCGCGCGGAGGCTGGCGGAGTACGGCGAGCCCCTGGACGGCGTCTCCGTCGCAGTGGAGGGAGGCAGGCTCGTCTGCTACGTCGACGCGTCGGACCTCTTCGACCCCGCGACCGCGGACGGCGCGCGGTACGAGGAGGGCGATGAACGGCTCCTCGACTCAGTGCTCTCGGACCTCGGCGCCGTGGGGCGGCTCGCCGTCTCGTGGTGGGCCGAGCTGTACGCGTGCCGCAAGCGCGGCCAGTCACCGATGCCGGCACGGCTCGGCCAGTGCCCGCCGGGCGTGAGGGCGCTGCTGGAGGGAGGGACGGATGATCCGGGAGAGGCTGAGGAAGCGCACTGAGGACCGCGTGATCTCGAAGGCGCTCACGGCCGTCGCTCTCTCCGTGGAAGCCGAGGGCCATCTCTCGAAGGCGTTCCTGAGCGGCAACGCCGCGCAGATGCCGGGGTCGTCGTTCTCGTCCCAGGGCTCCTCCACGAGGCTGATCCAGCGGGTCACGCAGAACCTCGCGTCGTCGTTCAAGCGCGCGCCGGAGGACCTGGAAGCAGCGCTCGCGCGCCAGGGGCTCTCGTGGGGCCCTCCGTTCCCCCCCGGGAGACCGCTGGACCCGTTCTGGGGCTACAAGCGCCCCCCTCGGACGTGGGACTACTCGGTCGGCGAGAACGTCCAGCTCACGCCGCGGTGGGACCGCGTCTCGTTCGCGACGCTCAAGGCCCTCTACGACTCCTACGACGTCGCGCAGGTCTGCGTCCGCCACCTCATCAACGACGTCCGGTCCTTGGAGTACCAGTTCGTCCCGCCGATGAACGTGCAGGAGGACGCCACCTCCGACGTGGAGCGCGCGGAGACCTTCTTCCGCCGCCCCGACCGCAGGCAGCCCTTCCGGGCGTGGCTCGCGGAGTACCTCCAGGACGTCCTCCGCTACGACGCTGGCTGCCTGTTCGTCCAGAGGACGGAGAAGGGCGAGCCGTACGCGCTGGAGGTGGTCTCCGGCCCGACGATGATCCCGCTCATCGACTTCTTCGGCCGCGTCGCGATGGACGAGCCCCCCTCCGACGAGGTGACCGCGAAGATCGCGGAGGCCGGGGGCTCCTGGTCCGGCGAGACGGTCCCCGCCTACCTCCAGATCATCGAGGGAATGCCGTGGGTGTGGCTCACGGGCTCCGAGGTCATCTACCAGCCGTGGAACCCGCTCCCGGACTCCCAGTACGGCCTCGCGCCGCTGGAAGCGGTGATGCTCACCGCCAACACCGACATCCGGTTCCAGTGGCACTTCCTCCAGTACTTCACCGCGGGCACGATCCCGGCGGGATTCATGGAGGCCCCTCCGGACCTCTCCGACCCGTCCCAGGTCCGCGAGTGGCAGGACACCTGGGACGCCGTGATGATGGGCGACCAGGAGAAGCTTCGCCAGATCCGCTGGGTCCCGGCCGGAGCGAAGTTCACCGCGCTGAAGCCCTCCGCTGACGCGTTCGACTCCGCGTTCCCGCTGTACCTCATGCGGAGGGTCGCCGCGGCCTTCGGGGTGACGCCGAACGACCTCGGCTTCACCGAGGACGTGAACAGGTCGTGCTACTCCGAGGACACCGAAGTGCTCACGGAGCACGGATGGAAGCGGTACTGGGAAGTTGCTCGCACCGAGCGGATCGCGACCGTCAACCCGGAGTCCCGCGCCATCGAGTACCACGTGCCGTACAGCCTCCACACGTACCCGTACGAGGGCGAGATGGTCCACTTCTCGTCTCGGAATGTCGATGTGCTCGTGACTCCGGACCACAAGATGTGGGCCGGCCGCACGCGCACCGGCACGCGCTTGCCGGTGTGGGAGAAGGTCGAAGCCGAGCGGCTCGATACGGGCTCGTGGTTCCGCTTCGCGGCAACCGCCGGGTGGTCAGGGCACGACATCGACTCGTTCACGCTCCCTGCTGTCGAGTCACAGAGCCACAAGAAGCCGGAGCGGCGCATCGCGATGGACCTGTGGCTCGAGTTCCTCGGCTACGTCGTGTCCGAAGGGTGCGTCTACCGCGCGAAGCAGGTACCGAACCAGCGCAACCGCTGCGTCGTGACGCTCAGCCAGAGCGAGCGCGTGAACCCCGAGAAGACGCGAGTGATCGGCGCATGCCTGGCGCGGCTCCCGTTCGCGTTCGCGTCGTACGTGGACGCGGACGGAACGCGGCGCTGGCAGGTCAGCGACAAGGCGCTGTGGACGTGGCTCTCGCAGCACGTCGGTCACCTCTCGGGTGACAAGCACCTGCCGGCGTTCGTCCACACCCTCGGCAAGCGGCAGCTCGACATCCTGTTGGAAGCTCTGATGCTCGGTGACGGCACGACCGACCGGCGCGACGGCAACACCGGGCGCACCTACTACACGAAGTCTGCGCGGTTGGCCGGCGAGGCCCAGGAAGTAGCGTGGAAGCTCGGCTACCGGGCGCAGATCGGTTATGGCGCTGGCGTGCACCGCGTGCTCCTTTCCGGTGGCCCGGACTTCCAGCTCGGGCGCCGCAACATCAGCCGAGAGGTGTACCGCGGCACTGTCTGGTGCTTCCACGTCGAGAACCACCTGTTCGTCACCCGTCGCAACGGGAAGATCGGCGTCCACGGCAACACCGGCGACACACAGGTGGACGTGCAGTTCAGGGTGGGCACACTCCCCTTGATCCGCCACGTCGAGGACGTCATCAACACGTTCATCGCCGAGCAGTTGAAGCTCAAGGCGGTGATCCAGTTCGACGTCGGGCGCGAGGTGGAGGACCGGCTCCAGACCGCCCAGGCGGAGCAGATCTACATCCAAGCGGGGGTGCTCTCCCCCGACGAGGTGAGGCAGAGGCTCGGGAAGCGCACTTCGCGTGACAGGCCCGCCCCCCGGATCATGGACAACGGGAGGGCGGGGCCGATCCCGCTCCTCGCGATCGAGTCCCTGGCGGGGGACGTCGACCCAACCACCTTCGGGCCGGCGAAGGACCAGCCGCTCATCGACCACCCGTTCGTCTCCGCCCCCGGAGCTGCCCCGGTGGTCGGTTCCGCCGGCCACAAGCAGTCGCAGAACGCGACTTCCGCGATGCAGGACAACATGCTCATCCAGAACGCCGACCCGCGCTCCTCGCAGCAGGTGGTCCGAGCGGACGGCAACGTGGACGACGAGCCGCAGTCCCCTGAGCCCCCCTCCGACGCGGAGAAGGCGCTGGAGGACGCGATGGCGATCATCGGGATGCTGCTGGAGAAGGACAACGCGGGAGGCCCCGGTCTGCACCCGCACTCGGTCGGGTGGGACAACACGGGGGGGCCCGGCGTCCACGAGGCCCCGCAGAACGACGACGACGAGATCGCTCGCATCATCGCCAACTGGAAGTCCAACTCGAAGCGCCGCGTGAGGAAGGGCGCTCTCCCGCGCAGGTTCGACGGGCTCCCCGACGAGATCGCGGACGGCATCTGGTCGCGCCTCGAAGGAGCCGATACGCCAGAGGCCGTCGACGCCGCGTTCGCATGAAGGCGGCGGGGATCGCCGTCCAGGCCCTCGACACGGGCCGGGTCCTGCTCGTGCGGAGGACTCCCGGCGAGGACAGCAGCGCGGTGTGGGAGCTGCCCGGCGGGAGAGCAGAGGCCGGCGAGAGCGCGTGGGAGACGGCTCTGCGCGAGTGGTCCGAGGAGACCGGAGCCGTTCTCACCGAGCCGGCGAGGGGAGGGTTCTCCCGCGACGGCTACGAGTGCTTCGTCGTCGACGTCCCGCGGGAGTCCGACCTGGATCTCGCGCCGGACCGCCACGAGGTCTCAGAAGCCCGGTGGTGGGCGCCGGAGGACATGGACGCGTCCGACGTGAGGGACGATCTCGTCGAGGAGCTCTCGACGCTCAGACCGCTGCTCAAGTCGGAGTGGTCCGACTTCCACGAGCGCACCGATGATGCCGTGGACGCGTTCACGCCGAGGGTCGAGGACGCGATGGCTTCTGCGGTCCCCGCGAAGGTCTTGGCGCCGCTCCTCGGCCTGGCGAAGGGTCGCCAGTCGCCCCAGTCCAGGAACCAGGCTTCCACGGCCTACGCGTCCCAGCTCGCCGCCCTCACCGGGACGGCCGGTGCCGCAGTCGGCGTCGCCGGGGCCACGGTCGCGATCTCCGGCCTGATCGCCGCGCTCCTCGCTGTCCCGTTGGTGCTCGGCCCGCTCGCCGCGGTCATCGTGGGGATCTACGTCGAGGCGTGGCGGAACGGGCACCGGGGGGCTGTCGCCGCGGTCCGGGGATCGAAGGCCGTCCAGTTCGCAGCGGACGGCGCTCTCCTCCCGCTCCAGCGGTTGCGCGCCGACGCCCCCGCCGTCGCGAGGGGCATCGCGGAGGACATGCGGCGCAGGATCGCGGACGCGATCGCTCACGCGAAGGCGCGGGGCATCGACGTCGAGGAACTCGCCGCGGAGGTCTACGCGATCATCCACGACGAGAGGCGCGCCCGGATGGTCGCGGAGACCGAGTACGCCCGGGCGCAGAACGCGGCGCACATGGCCGTCTACCGGGCGAACGGCGTTCCGATGGTCGCGTGGCTAGCGGAGCCCACCGCGTGCCGGCTGTGCAAGGAGAACGAGGCGGTCTCCCCGCAGCCCACGAACGATCCCCAGTGGCCCAACGGCCCGATCCCGGTGCACCCCCACGAGAGGTGCGCGGTAGCCCCTTCCTATCCCGACGTGGCGTAAACGGCGGGGTCGTTGCCCCGGAGGCCCGAGTTCGAATCTCGGGCGCAGAGCGCGGTGGAGCAGAGGCAGCTCGCCTGGCCCATAACCAGGAGGCCGAGGGTTCGAATCCCTCCCGCGCCACTACCTGCGAGGACACATGACGATCTGGTGCATCGACCTGGACAAGACGATCACCGCGACCCCAGCGGCGATGAAGGCGCTCATGGACGGGCTCAGGTCCCAAGGGATCTCCGTCCAAGTCCTCACAGGCGTGAAGGCCCCGACCGTCGAGCACGGCGCTGTCGCGGCGAAGCACAGCCTCCTCGCGTCGCTCGGGATGTCCGGATCGTACGACACGCTCGTGGTCGTCGCGGACCCGCACAACGACGTCGCGGCGCAGAAAGTCGCCTACATGGCCCACGTAGGGGCCTCCGTCCTCGTGGACAACAACAAGCGCAACTGCAAGGCCGCGACGAAGGCCGGATTCCTCGCGCTGCGCCACATCGACCCGAAGCACCCCGTGAGGGAGCCAACCCATGCGAACCGCCCCGTTCCGCACGACGCAGCCCAGTCGGACGTTCCCGCGGCGCGGGAACTGGTCTCCGTAGGCGCGTGAGATGTGCATGAGCTGCGGCTGCGACACCGTGGAGGACGACTCCGGCGGCACGAGCGACGACATCACCGTGGCTGACCTCGCCGCGGCTGCGCGCTCAGCGGGGACGGACATCCCCCACGTCGTGGCGAACATCGTCGTCTCGCTCGCCCGGCTCCAGGGCGACCTCGGCTTCGCGGCGCTGGAGATGGGCGAGCAGAAGTCCTCCGACGCCGCGGTGAGGGTCTTGAAGACGTCCGAGGAGCGCCGCTACACGCTCGGCGTCGCGTACCCAGCGATGAAGCCGGACGTCGCTGTTGCTTCCGACGGGCACCGCGACTTCGTCTCCGCCGACGTCCTGGAGAAGACGGCGTGGGAGTGGATGGCGAAGCACCGCGACGTGAGCCTGTTCCACCGCGACGGGACTTCCGGCCACGGGACGGTCGTCGAGTCCTACATCTGGCGCGGCGAGCCGTGGGCGATGAAGGCGGCGGACAACACCGACCAGACCGTCTGCAAGGGCGACTGGCTGCTCGGCGTCGTGTGGGACGAGTACGGCTGGAACCTCGTGCGCGCGGGGATCGTGACGGGCTGGTCGCCCGAAGGAGGAGCGAGGCGCGCGGTGCCCAGCGCCGAATCGCTCGCCCGGCTGAGGAGAACCTGATGACCGAGATCACCGAGCTGGAGGAGCTGACCGCGGAGAAGGTGTCCGCGGTCGCGAACCCGGCGAACGGGACACCCTGGCTGCTCGTCAAGGCGAAGGCGGACCCCGACGACATGGAGGCGATCCTGACGAAGGGGTACTGCGCGACCGAAGGCTGCGACGTCTGCGAGGCGCGCTTCTCCGCCGAGATCCTGGCCAAGGCGAAGCTCGACGCGAAGGCCCGCCACGCGCTCAGCGACTCCGACTACGCGTACATCGACTCGAAGGGCGGCCGCCACCTGCCGGTGAACGACGCCGGCCACGTCCGCTCAGCGTTGGGCAGGTTCGACCAGACCCACTTCGAGTCCGACGACGCCAAGAAGGCGGCGGCCAAGAAGATCGAGGCGGCCGCGAAGAAGTTCGGCGTCAAGGTCTCCGACGACACCGATGTCGCACGGGCGGCGAAGGACTCGCCCGGCGTCCCGGCGTACGCGACGGAGACACCGCAAGAGCACGGCCACGACGCTTCCACGGGCAAGTCGGGCCTCGCGGGCCCGATGACCGCTGGGCCGAAAGACTTCGACGAGGACCCGTCGTACTGCCTCGGGGGCGAGCCGACGTACGTCATCCCGGCGCAACAGACCGCGCAGCACGACCCGAACCCGAAGGCGCCGAAGGTCGCGAAGGGCTTCGAGATCGAGGTCGTCGACAAGGAGGCGTGGGTCGCCGAGGCCAATCCCGGCAGCCCGGAGGCCGGCGTCCCCGGTTCGGCCACCGCTGCGCCGGGCGACCCGGCGTGGGAAGCCTGCGACGCCGCGACGCTCGACTCCGTGGCACGCGGCCTCGCTGCTGCGTCCCGGATGGTCGAGTGGATCGCCCGCCGCGAGGCCACCGAGGCGATGACCGGGAACTCGGCGGACTGGATGGACGCCTGCGACCTCGAGTGCGCGTGCGACGACATCAACGCGGCCCTCGCGTTGGTGGCGCGGCTCGCTTACCACGAGGCCGCCGCCGAGGGTGCGGTGAAGGCAGGCAAGCGCCTGTCCTCCGCGTCGCAGTCCTCGATCAGGAGCGCGCTGGAAGTGCTGAGCCACCTGCTCGGCGACGACATGCATCCCAAGGAGGATGACCAGATGACCACCGTCACGAAGGACGAGCTGGTGACCGTGATGACGAGCGCCGCGCGTGACGCGGTCTCGCTCGCCATGAAGGCCCAGCGCAAGCAGATCGCCAAGAAGCTCCGCAAGGCGCGCAAGATCGCCAAGAACGCCAACAACGGCGGCGACATCACCGAGGCGACGGAGCGCTCCGGGGTGAACGGGAAGGCCGACGCGAACGACGTCGACTCCGTCCCGAGCGGGGGGAAGGTCGACTCGAAGTACAAGAACACCAGCAAGCGAGGCCGCTCCATGAAGTCGCTCGCGAAGGAGCTGCGGATGCAGCGCGAGCGGCTGGAGAAGATGGAGGCCCGGCCGCGTCCTGGCGGACCCGTGCTCGACGGGATCGCTCGGGGGCTCGCCCCCGAGGGTCGCGTCCAGGCGGCGACGAAGGCCGCGGAAGGCGACATCGAGCGCATCGCGAAGGAGCTGGAGGCGGCGAAGGCCGTCCGCGGCCCCGAGGCCGCCGCGAGGGCGAGCGAGCTGAGCCAGCAGTTGACGCTGCTGCGGCTCCGCGAAGCCCACGCCCAGGGGATCGCCTGATCCTCGCAGCCCCCGCCTGACGCGCACGCAGGCCGAACCTACCGATGGGCCGCCCGCATCGATGGGCGCGCCCGCAGAAAGGACGACCCGTGCCCGGAACCACGATGGACGTGGAAGCACTGTCGCAGGAAACCCTGAGCATCCTCCGCAAGGCGCAGACCGCCGGGATGCTCGTGTCCACCGGCGTCCAGGGCGTCGACCTGAGCGGGCTCGTCTCGCTCGTCCCGGTCAACGTCCCCGCCCGCAACAACACGTCCGCGTTCCCGCGGACCATCGCTCCCGAGGGCAGCCAGACCGCCCTGTGGCGCGCGCTGCTCAACATCAACGACCAGCAGTCCTCCGCGGCCGTGGGGATGGACTACGCCGGCTCGATGGCGGACTTCGACGAGCAGGACGTCTTCGCTCCGTACCGCCCGCTCGCGAAGGCCGGCCGCGTCACCCTCGACGCGGTGGCCGCCGCGAGGAACTACGTGGACGCGCTGAGCGTGACCGAGCTCCAGGTGCTGAACCAGCTGTTCATCGCTCAGGACATGAACATCATCAACTCCCAGGCGTACGCGCTCCCCGCGATCGGGACCGTGACGCTCGCGGCCTCGGCTACCGGGGGAACGATCGGGGCCGCCGCTCCGGTCTACGTGGCGGTCGCGCCGCGCTCGGGGGCGAACTACTTCGAGGGCAACTCCGGCCCCGCTGGCGCTGCTGTCGACGTCACCACGGGCTCCGGGACGACCAACTCCGTCTCCGCGACGTGGGCAGCCGTGAGGGGTGCGGCCGCGTACGACGTGTACGTGGGCTCCGCCTCCGGGTCGCTGTGGTACTACACCACGGTCACCACGGGGACCGTCACGATCACGTCGGTCCCCACCGCAGCCGCGGCGGTGCCGAACCTGCCCCTCATCTCCCAGCTCGCCCCCGGGATCGGCGCCAACGCCTTCACGGGGGCGGGCGGCGACGGCCACCCGCCGACCGTGGACGGCAGCTACAGCGCCAACTACTACAACGGTGTGGTCGCGTCGACCCTCGGCGACTACGGCGCGAGCGCGGTGGTGACGCCGGGCACCGGGAACCCGTCGGGCGCGACGTTCATCGACAACGGCGGGAACGCGATGCTGCTCTCCGGCGGGGGCATCGACGTGCTCGACAAGGTGAACGACAGCCTGTGGGCGTCCGTCCAGCTCTCTCCCACCGCGTACATGGTCAACTCGCTCCAGGGCGACGAGATCTCCAGGCTCATCCTCTCGTCTGACTCCGCGACGACCTTCCTGCCGCCGACGGACGCCGACGCGAGGACGAACCTGGCCGGTGGCGGCTACATCGGGCGCTACATCAACCGCGCGGCCGCCGGCGTCCCCGTCGCGATCGAGGTCCACCCGCGCGTCGCGCCGGGCACCATCGTCGCGAGGACGGACCGCGTGCCGTTCCCGGGCTCGAACATCGGCACGGTCTTCGAGGTCAGGTGCCAGTTCGACACCATGCGGTTCGACTACGCCGCGAACTTCAACCCAGGGAGTCAGGGCGGGGGCCCCCGCTACGACTTCGAGATCCGCTCGATGGAGACGCTGGTGAACCGTGCGCCGGTCGCGCAAGCGATCGTCGCCAACGTCGCCTGAGAGCGAAACGCCCCCCGGGCACCTGACCGTGCCCGGGGGGCACCCACCTACAGGAGGAACGATGCTCGTCCACCTCGTCGACACGACGACGCAGATCCGTCACCTGGTCGACCCCGAGAGGGGCCCCGTCGCGAGGCGCGAGGAAGTGCTGGGGCTCGCCCCGGTGACCTCGATCTCGCACGGCGGGAAGACCTACCAGCGCGACGAGACCGGGACCTTCGACGTCCCCCAGGATGTCGCGGACGCACTGGTGGGGCGCAGGCTCGGCACCGCCGGGGTCTTCGCCGGCCCGAACCCCCTCGGCGCCCCCGAGAAGCCAGCGAAGGCCCGTGGACCGCGCGGAGCGTAGGCGGCTGTCGCGCTCGCTCGGGTGGCGCGGGGCGAAGGCGAAGCGGCGGAACGCCGCTGACCCGTTCGTCGTCGCGGCACTGCGCGAGGCAGCGGAGGCGCGGCGGTGAGCTTCGTCCCAGCGGCGTTCACGTCCCCGATCGTCACGCCGGGCACCCAGGCCGGGACGGCCGTGCGGTCCGCGTCCTACATCTCCCCGTCGCAGTACCGCTTCGCCCCTACAGCGGTGGGGACGCAGGCGCTCGTCGCCGGGTCGACTGACCAGGCCGCCGACTCGCTCGCGTCGCTGGCGAGGGTGATAGCGCGCGCTTCCGCGTGGATCGACGAGCACTGCTTCCACCGCTCCGACGGCACCCTCGCCGCGTCGGTCTCGACGGAGTGGGACTGGGCGCGCGTGAAGCCGGACGGCTCCGTCGCTCTCGTGTGCAACTTCGCGCCGGTGATCGCGGTGACCGGGGTCGGGGTCGGGCCGAACCCCTCCGGGGCGCAGGACATCGACCAGGCGACGGCGAACGACATCTCGGTCCACGGCAAGGTGATCGAGCTGCCCGGATCGTGGGCGCAGGGCTCGACCCGCGGGTTCTTCGGCAACTGGCCGTCGGTGAACGGTTCCGTCTACGCGGTCTGGAGCTACGTGAACGGCTGGCCGCACGCGACCCTCGCCGACGCGTGCGCGGCCGGAGCGACGTCGCTCTCCCTCACGCCCGCGGTGGCCGGCACCGCGTCTGTGGACGGCATCTTCGCGGGCACGGCGCTCACGATCCACGACAGAGCGAGCACGGAGACCGTCGTCGCCGCTTCGCCGCCGTCGGGGGGATCGCTCGCGCTCTCGTCCCCCACGCTCTATGCCCACACCCCTCCTGGCGCCCCGGACTCCGTGACCGTCTCCGCGATCCCCCCGGCCGTGGAGCAGGCGTGCGTGCTCCTCACGTCCTTCCTCGTGAAGACGCAGGGGACGCGAGCGATGGACCTGCCGCGGCTCGGCTCCGCTTCCACGTCGCAGAAGGAGCGGTTCGCGAGGGCCGGCGCGTTGGACGACTTCGACACGGCCGCGAGACTGCTCAAGCCCTACGTCACGGTCTACCTCCACTGATGGGACGCGTCGCGGTGCGGGCCGCAGTAGCCGCCGCGCTGGCGGCTGCGGCGATCCCGGCGGTGGGGACGGTCTACGCGGCCCGCGACTACGTGTCCGGCGCGGACTACGAGCACGCGATGTACTCGCAGGCCGGGTCCGGCGCGGTGCTGGTGGTGAACCTGCCGGGCCCCGACCACCGCAGGATGCGCGCGCTGGCGGGGCGCGGGTCCGTGAACGACACGGAGATCCACCCGGTCGCGATCGAGGTGTTCCTGGCGAACACCGCCGGGGACCCGGTGGGGGCGCAGCAGGACTTCGACGCGATCGCCGACGCGATCACGGTCCTCGTGAGGAACGACCCGACGCTCTCCGCACCCGACGTCATCTGGTCGGCGGGCGAGTACGAGGCCGGGGTCGAGGTCACCCAGCAGGAGCCGTTCACCGACGAGGAGGGCACGACCGTCTTCGTGTTCGGCCTGATCCGGTTCGACGCCTGGGAGTGGATCGCAGGCGAAGGCATCTGAGGAGGACGAATGCCCACCGTCAGGAACACAGGCAATCTCGCTCGCACCTGGCCCACGCTGGTCGACGCGGGGACGGGCAGGACGCTCTCCCTCGCGCCGGGCGAGACCGCCGAGGTCGAGGTCTCGCCGCCCGGCGACAGGTTCCTGCGCGTCGTCCCCGCGCCGCGCGCGGAGAAGGCCGAGGAGCCGAAGGCCGAGCCGAAGGACGCCAAGAGGCCGTGATCCGCCTGGAGGTCCGGTACCTCCTGGCCGAAGCGGAAGCTCAGAAGGTCGAGGCGGAGATTGCCCGCAGGCTCGCAGGCCAGGAGTACCGAGTCGCCACCACCTACCTCCGAGGCCAGCCTCGCCGCCGGCTCCGGCGATACGGGGTGGTGGCTGGAGACGAAGCGCCGCAAGGGCCCGGTGGTCTCGAAGACCCGGGAGCCGGTCCCGAGCCACGTCGCGACGCGTCTCTCGCTCCGCTCCGCCGGCTCCGTCTCCTACGACCGGCACGCGTACGAGACGCGCGGCCTGAGGGTGACGGTCGACCGGCGCGTGACGACCGGCGACGGCCGCGAGGTCGGGTTCGTCGTCATCGAGGTGAAGGGCCGGGCGCCGAAGTGGCTCCGGCGCCTGCTGCCTGACCCGCGTCGCGACTTCTCCAAGCGCCGTTTCGTCACCCGCAAGTTCACTGCTTGACCCTCGTCCGAGCGCACGGATGACCCGAAGGAGCCCACCGTGGCGAACACCGCCTACTCCGTATCGCAGACCGAGATCGGCCTCGCAGTCGAGACCGTGCGCGGCACCGCCGTCGCGCCGGCATTCTGGATTCCCGCGAAGAGCCCGAAGTACGAGCCGAAGCTCACCCTCATCGCGGACGACACGTTGCAGGGCTCGATGGTCGAGACCTACGACGAGGTGCCGGGGATGCGCTACGACTCCCACGGCTGGGAGGGGTACCCGTACCTCGACAGCTTCCCCCTGTTCCTCCGAGCGGAGCTCGGGTCCTCGGACACGCTGACGGCCGCAGGGGCCGCCACCACGCTCTCGGCCGCGGCGATAGCGGGAGCGGCCACGATCACGACTGCCACCGCTCTCACCGAAGGCAGCTACGTCGTCATCGGCGCGGGGGGCACGCTGGAGACGCGTCTCGTCGCGTCCGTCGCCACGGACACGGCGACGCTCGCGTTCCCCCTCATCTACGCGCACGCTTCCGGCCAGGCCGTGACGCCGCTCACCACCCACCAGTTCTCGCTCCTGAACAACGCCGGCTCCGGCAACCAGCCCCCGTCCGTGACCGTCACGGACTACGACGGCAGCCAGTGGCGGCAGTTGACCGCCGCTCAGTTGGACGAGCTGAACGTGAAGGGCAACACGACCGGCCTCGCGGACTACACCTGCACGTGGTTCGCCAACGCGTCCACCACGCCCACCGCGCCCACGCCGTCGTACTCCTCGGCGCGCGCCGTCCCCGGCTGGACGACTTCGGTAGCGATCGGGGGGACCCCCGTCAACTACGTGGAGGACTGGGAGGTCGACATGAAGCGCGGTGTCGAGCCGATCCCCGCCCTCACCGGGAGCCAGGAGTACTACCTGTACTTCGCCAACGCGCTCACGGCTACCGCGAAGCTCACGATCATCGAGCAGGCCAACTCGCCGCAGTTGACCGAGTTCGAGAACGGCACGAAGCAGTCCCTCGACATCACGATCTTCGACATCGGGACCGGGAACGCGCTGAACCTCCACTCGTCGAGCGCCGTCTACACCTCGGGCACCGTCGACCGCGGCTCGAAGGGCGAGGTGAAGATCGCGCTCGACGCCGAGCTCCTCCCTTCCGCGGCGGACGCGCTGGCCGGAGGCGTGTCGCCGCTCCTCGCGACGGTGGCGAACGCGCAGACCGCTCCCTACTGACCCCTCGCTGATCGCACGGCAGACAGGAGAGAAATGCCCAGGACCATCGACCTGCCCGGAGGGTCCGCGACCCTCCGGGACGCTGAGGAGATCAGCGGGGCGGGCCGCAAGCTCGTCCGCGCCGCGGCGATCGCTGCGTCCTCCGCGTTCGCGAAGCTCCCGACGGAAGTGACGGAACCGCCGAAGGGGACGGAGAGCGCCGAGGAACGCGCAGCGCGCGCTGCCGCCGTCGAGGACGCGATGAAGGCGGTCGAGTTCTCCCTCTCGGAAGCCCTCGCGCTGGAGACGCTGCGGGAGGTCTCCGCTGTCGTCTCTGTCGCCGCGTGGACCCTGCCGTACCCGGCGCCGTCGATGTCGAACATCGGCGAGCTGCCGGGCGACGTCTACGACGCGCTCCTCACCGCGGTAGGAGCAGTGCCCGACGGGGCGCTCGACACGGACTTCTCCCCGACGACGGACGCTTCGAGCCCTACCGAAGGGTCCAGCGCCTCCGCTGGGCCCTCGAGCGACGCTCCGCCGAACCCGTCGACAACGACGTCCTCGAGCGGTGGCGGGAGCACTGCTACCGCAAGCTCTACCCCGGGCTCACCCATGCCGAGTACCTCGCGGAGCCTGCCCTGACCGTCGACTGGGCGCTCGCCTTCAGCCGCATGGAGGACGAGATGCAGGAGGCCGAGATCGAGAAGCAGAAGCGGAAGTCTCGCTGATGCCGGTCGACGTCGCCGCCACGATCGCCGGCTTCGACGCGCTCGGGACGCGGATGGACGTCGCGGCCCGCGGCATCGCTTCGACCGCAGCGCACCTCGTCCAGGCGGCCGCGATGAAGGCCGCGCCCGTGGGGACGCCGGGCAACTCCACGAACGCGCCCGGGGACTTGCGAAGGTCCATCGACGTCCAAGGCCCTCGCGCCCTGTCTGCCCACGCGTGGGAGGCCGAGGTCGGGCCCACCACCGCCTACGGGCGCCAGCGGGAGCTCGGCGGCGAGATCCTCCCGCGGTCAGCACGGATGCTCGCGTTCACGAAGTTCGGGACCCTCTACGTGGTGCCGCGGGTCTACCAGGAGCCGGAGCCGTACATGAAGCCTGCGCTGGACGAGTCGAGGACCGTGATCGGCTCCGCCGTCACGCGCATCGTCGCGGCCGCGATCGAGGAGACCTGATGCCCGCCGGAGCCGGGTACCTCCCGCCGGTCGTCGTCACCATCGTCGCGGACGACGCCGACTTCATCGCGAAGCTCGCCGCCGACAAGGCCGCGCTCGGGGACTTCGCCAAGACGGTCACGAAGACCCAGCTCGGGGCGACGAGCGAGCAGTTCCAGGACGACCTCGTGGCCGCGAAGGTGGAGCTGGCGTCCTTCGCGAAGCAGGTCACCGACACGCAGCTCGGGGCTGACGCCGCGCCCTTCTGGACGAGCATCGCCGAGCTGCGCGCCACGCTCGCCGCGATGAGCCCGCTGGGCATCGACGTGACAGCGGACACCGCTGCTGCTCTCGCGAAGATCGAGGCGCTGCGCGGCGCGCTCGCTCTCTCGCAGGTCGACCAGATGGCCCCCGTCGCGGAAGCCGGCGGGAAGAGGGGGGGAGGGTCGTTCCTCGGCACGCTGCTCGGGGGAGCAGCCGGAGGAAAGGGCGGCGGAGGGTCTGGCCTCGGCCTCGCCGCCCTGCTCGGCTTCGGCGGCCGCGGAGGCGGGGGGCACCGCACGATGCTCGGGGCCGCCACAGGCGGGCTACTCGGCATGGGGGCGACGTTCGGGTCAGCGGGGTCCCTGATGGGCTTCGGGGCCGAGCACTTCCTCACCACGGGCCTCGGCGTCCTCGGGTCCGCGGGGATGGCCTCCCTGGGCGGAGCAGCCTTGGGGGCTACGTCCCTCGGCGTCATGGGCGTCGGCATGGGGACGGACATGGCCGGGCTCGGCCAGGCCGCGGGGGACATCAAGAACGTCACGACCGCGCAGGAGAACCTCACTGCCGCGGTCGCGGACTACGGCCCGAAGTCCCAGGAGGCAGCGGTCGCGCAGGCGCAGTTGAACACTGCCTTGACGAGCTTCAACCCTGTCGCCCGGGACGCGGTGGTGCAGGCATCGGGGATGGTCGCGCAGTTCAAGACCATGTTCGACCAGTACACGGGCCTCGCGGAGAAGACGGGAGCGCAGATCATCTCCCAGGCGATCGGGGTGGGGGAGAAGTTCCTCCCGACGGTCGGGAAGTACGCCGCGCAGAACATGAAGATCATCCAGTCCGGCCTCCAGCCGCTGTTCTCGTGGCTGAAGGGGCCAGGGGTAGCTGCCTTCACCACCCTGGAGAACGCGTTCCAGAAGACCCTCCCCGTCGCGGTCCACGCCGGCTCCCAGGCACTCGAGCTGGTCATGCGCGTCATGGCGAAGCTCGCGCCGCAGACCGGGAAGCTCACGGCCTACCTGAACAAGCTGTTCACCGAGGCGAACCACGCGGACTTCGGGAAGCTCATGTCGTTCCTCGACAAGGCGATCGCGGACTTCCGCACATGGGAGGGGTTCATCAAGGCCCTGGGCCACGACCTCGTGGAGATGTTCAAGCCTTCCCTCGGGGCCGGGAGGACGTTCATGACGATCCTCACCGGGCTGCTCGTCCAGGTCGGGAAGTGGCTGAAGGTCGTAGGGGGGAAGGGCGGCGTGCTCTCGGGGCTGTTCGGGGCGCACCTGGGCGAGTTGAAGGGGATCGGGGGGATCATCAAGAACCTCCTCCCCGCGGTAGAGCAGTTCGCGACGGACTTCATGCAGGTCGAGCGCGTGGTCGTCGGGTCGATGATGGTCCCGGTCCTGAACGCGATCGCGAAGGCGCTCAG
>DASVGV010000123.1:0-8548 GCA_036379355.1 Mycobacteriales bacterium
GTACGTCGCCCGGGCGACGCCAGGTTCTGACGCAACCAGGAAAGGGGCGGGTCAGGAGCTGCGGGCCGCGCGCAGCAGCGGCTGGGTGCGGTACGGCACCTCGGTGGTGAGCACGATGACCGTCGACGTCCGGACGATGTCCTCGCCGGCCACGACCTCGTCGATCACGCGCTGCAGGTCGGTGTTGTCGCGGGCGACGATCCGGCACAGCACGTCGCCGGTGCCGGAGATCGTGTGCGCCTCCAGCACCTCGGGGATCGCGGTCAGCCGCGCGGTCACGCGCCGACGGCCGGCGCCCTGCCGGATCTCGAGAGTGGCGAAGGCGGTCACCGAGAACCCGAGCGCGGCCGGGTCGAGGTCGGGACCGTACCCGGTCACCACGCCGGTGCGCTCGAGCCGGTCGACCCGCGCCTGGACGGTGCCGCGCGCGACGCCGAGGCGGCGGCTCGCCTCGAGCATGCCGACCCGCGGCTCGTCGTGCAGCAGCGCGAGCAGGTCCGCATCCAGCCGATCGACCATGGTGGACAGTATGCCCATCCAAGCGCCCCCGAGGGCGCACAGTCTGTGCAGAGTGACTGGCCGTCACGGGGAGACTTGTCCTGTCGGCGCCGACGCGGTGCGCTGTCGCTGACCAGACCCAGGAGGCTCGTGTGACCGTCACCCAGGACCGCGCGCAGCGCATGCCCGCCCCGCTGCCGGACCCGCTCGCCCTCGACGGCATCTACGCCGTCGTGTTCGGCGTCGGCAACGCCCGGCAGGCGGCGCACTTCTACTCCACGGCGTACGGGATGCGGGTGGTCGCGTACCGCGGGCCCGAGACCGGAGACCGGGACGTGAGCGGGTACGTCCTCGAAGCCGGGCCCGCGGAGCGGCCGGCGCGCTTCGTGCTGCTGGCGCCGGTGCATGCGGGTACGCCGCTCGGCGAGCACGTCGCCCGGCACGGCGACGGCGTCGTCGACGTGATCCTCGAGGTCGCGGACGCGCGTGCGGCGTTCGCGGCCGCGGTCGACCGCGGCGCCACCGTGGCGCGCGAGCCGTACGACGTCACCGACGAGCGCGGCACGGCGACGCTCGCCGCCATCCGGACGTTCGGCGAGACGCTCCACTCGTTCGTCTCGGTGGGCGACTACCGCGGGCCGTACCTGCCGGGATGGGTGGCTCGCGAGCCGCTGGTCGCGCCGGCACGGAAGGACTTCTGGGTCGGCATCGACCACGTCGTCGGCAACGTCGAGCTCGGGCGCATGGACACGTGGGTCGAGTTCTACCACCGCATCCTGGGCTTCACGGACATGGCCGAGTTCGTCGGGGAGGACATCGCCACCGAGTACTCGGCGCTCATGAGCAAGGTGGTGGCCAACGGCTCGCGCACGGTGAAGTTCCCGCTGAACGAGCCGGCGCCCGGCAAGAGGCGCTCGCAGATCGACGAGTACCTCGACTTCTACGGTGGCCCCGGCGTGCAGCACATCGCGCTGGAGACCCCCGACATCGTGGCGAGCGTCGAGGCGATGACGGCGGCGGGCGTGGAGTTCCTGGCCACCCCGGACTCGTACTACGACGAGCTCGAGTCGTGGGTGGGGGACACGCGCGTGCCGCTGGACACGTTGCGGCGACTGCGAATTCTCGCCGACCGCGACGAGGACGGCTACCTGCTCCAGATCTTCACCCAGCCGGTGCAGGACCGGCCGACGATGTTCTTCGAGCTCATCGAGCGGCACGGCTCCGAGGGCTTCGGCAAGGGCAACTTCAAGGCGCTGTTCGAGGCGATCGAGCGCGAGCAGGGCCGACGGGGCAACCTGTGACGGTGCCCGTCCGAATCCGGTCCGCGGTGGCTTCCGCGCCGCCGTACGTTCCCGGCCGCCGTCCGTCGGGCCCGGGTCGCGTCGCCCGCCTCGCGTCGAACGAGCTCGCGTACGGCCCGCTGCCGGGCGTCCGCGAGGCGCTGGGCAGCGGCGGGGTGCAGCGATACCCCGAGCCGACCGCCCACGACCTGCGGGTGGCACTCGGCGCGCACCTCGGGGTGCCGGCCGACGCGATCGTCGCGACGCCCGGTTCCGTGGCGCTGTGCCGCCTGGTCGTCGAGACGGTCTGCGACCCCGGCGACGAGGTCGTCTTCGCGTGGCGCTCGTTCGAGGCGTACCCGATGGTCGTCACGACCGCGGCCGCCGTCCCGGTGCCGGTGCCGCTGCGGGACGGGCGCCACGACCTGATGGCGATGGCGGCTGCGGTGACCGACCGCACCCGGCTGGTGTTCGTCTGCTCCCCGAACAACCCGACCGGTCCCGTCGTGACCGCTGCCGAGCTCACCACCTTCCTCGCCGCGATCCCGGACGACGTGCTCGTGGTGCTGGACGAGGCGTACGTGGAGTTCGTGGCCGCGGGCGTCGACCACCCGGACGGCCTGTCGCTCCTGCCGGCGCATCGGAACCTGCTGCTGCTGCGGACCTTCTCCAAGGCGTACGGGCTCGCCGGCGCGCGCGTCGGTTACGGCGTGTGCGACCCGGCGCTCGCGTCGGTGCTGCGCTCGGCGCAGGTGCCGTTCGCGGTCGCGCAGCCGTCGATCGACGTGGCGGTCGCCTCGCTGGCGTGCGACCTCGACGTGCGCGTCAAGGAGACCGTCGCCCGGCGTGACGAGCTGGCGGACTGGCTACGCGCCAAGGGAATGCGCGTGCCGGAGGCGCACGGCAACTTCGTCTGGCTCCCGCTCGGCGAGTGGTCGGGGCCGCTGGCCGAGGGGCTGGCGGAACGACGCGTCCTGGTGCGACCCTTCGTGGGCGAGGGCGTCCGCATCACCATCGGCGACGACGAGGAGATGGCCATGCTCCGGTCCGGTCTCGACGCCCTGCTCACCCCGGCTCTGGTCGGCTGATGCCGTACTACCGCAGGGTCGGGCAGGTGCCGCCGAAGCGGCACACCCAGTTCCGCCGCGACGACGGCTCGCTGCACGCCGAGGAGCTGATGGGGGCGGACGGGTTCTCCGCGGAGAGCGCGCTGCTCTACCACCTCCATCCGCCGACGGTGCTGACCGGCGCCACCGTCGAGCAGGTGCCGGATGAGCCGCTGACGCCTGCAGAGCCTCTGCTGCCCAGGCACTTTCGCACCCACGACCTCGCGGTGGGCGGCGACCTCGTCACCGGCCGGCGCCTGCTCGCGGGGAATGCCGACGTGCGCATCTCGTACGCAGCCGCCGCCGGGGACTCCCCCCTGTTCCGCGACGCTGTCGGCGACCAGCTGATCTTTCTCGAGGCCGGGGACGGCGTGGTGGAGAGCGTGTTCGGCGCCCTGCCGGTCCGCGCGGGCGACTACGTCGTGGTCCCGGCGGGCGTCACCCACCGCGTCACCGTGACGGACGGGCCGCTGCGCGCCCTGATCGTCGAAGCGGTGGGGTCGCACGTCCGGCCGCCGGCGCGCTACCTCTCGCCCCGCGGCCAGTTCCTCGAGGGGTCGCTCTACTGCGAGCGCGACATCCGTGGTCCCGTCACCCCGCTTCTGGAGCCGGACGGTCCCGCCGATGTCCTGGTGCGCCGTCGGTCCGGGGCGACGACGACGGTCACCCGCTACACGTACGCGCACCATCCGTTCGACGTGGTCGGCTGGGACGGCTGCCTCTACCCGTGGGCCCTGTCGGCGCACGACCTCCAGCCGATCGCCGGCACGCTGCACCAGCCGCCACCGGTCCACCAGACGTTTGCGGGCCAGGGGTTCGTCGTGTGCACTTTTGTGCCGCGGCTGCTGGACTTCCACCCCGACGCCGTCCCGGCGCCGTACAACCACTCGAACGTGGACTCCGACGAGGTGCTGTTCTACGTCGACGGGTCGTTCACCTCGCGCGCCGGCAGCGGCATCGGGGTCGGGTCGATCTCGCTGCACCCCGCGGGCTTCGTCCACGGGCCGCAGCCCGGTGCGGTCGAGCGGTCCCTGGGCGTGGCGCGCGCCGAGGAGCTGGCGGTCATGGTCGACACGTTCGCACCGCTCCTGCTCGCGCCGGCAGCCAAGGACTGCGAGGACCCGTCGTATGCCTGGAGCTGGGCAGGAGCATGATGCCCGGGTGAAGATCGCCCGGATCGACTGCACGGCAGGCCGTTTCACCGCTGTGGTTCGTGGCGAGCTGGTTCGCGCGGTCGGGCCGGCGGACGACGCGACGGTGCTGTCCCTCGCGGCGGAGGTGCGCCTGCGGCGCGAGGGTTGGGTCCCCGACGGCGAAGACCTGCCGCTCGCGTCCGTACGTCTGCTGCCGCCGGTCGGCTCGCCGCCGTCGATTCGTGACTTCTACGCGTTCGAGCGCCATGTGGCGACGGCCCGGCGCGCGCGGGGGCTCGACGTCGACCCGCACTGGTACGAGCTGCCGGTCTTCTACTTCACCAACCCGGCCGCCCTGTTGGGGCAGCACGACGTGGTCGCGCCGCCGCCCCGGTGCGCGGAGCTCGACTTCGAGCTGGAGGTTGCGATGGTCCTCGGGCGCGGTGGGAGGGACCTGCGGCCTGATGACGTCGAGCCGCTGGTCGCCGGGTACACGATCATGAATGACTGGTCGGCGCGGGATCTGCAGCGCACCGAGATGGCCCTCCAGCTGGGACCGGCGAAGGGCAAGGACTTCGCCACGTCGCTCGGTCCGTGGCTGGTCACCCCGGACGAGTTCTCGCCCGACGCAGCCACGATGACCGCGATCGTGAACCGGCGCGAGGTGAGCCGCGGCGACCTCGGCGAGCTGTGGTGGTCGTTTGCGGAGATGGCCTGCTATGCCAGCGAATCCAGCGATCTGCGGCCCGGCGAGGTGATCGGCAGCGGCACCGTCGGGACCGGCTGCCTGCTCGAGCTGCGGGCGGTCCACGGCGGGACGGGCTACCCCTGGCTACAGGCGGGCGACCACGTGGCCCTCACCGTCCGGGGGCTGGGCTCCCTGGTCAACACGGTCGGCCCGGCGACGGGTCGCGCCTGGACGCCGGATCCCGACCGCGTCCGCCCGGCCCGCGTTCGGCGCTGACCGTCAGTCGGTCGGCTGCCCCCGCAGCCGCTTGGTCTCCCCGCGTTGCTTCTTGGCCTGGATCCGTCGCTCCCGGGCGGCGCGGCTGGGCCGGGTTGCTCGACGCGGCGGGGCGGGCGGCGCGATGGCGTCGCTGAGCAGCGCCCGGAGCCGCTCGAGGGCGGCCTCCCGGTTGCGCAGCTGGGATCGGTGCTCGGAGCTGGCGACGGTCAGGACACCGCCGGAGAGCCGCGACCCCAGCCGGCGGGAAGCCCTGTCGCGCAGCCAATCCGGGAAGACATCCGACCTTGCGAGGTCGAAGGTCAGCTCGACGCGCGAGTCCGTCGTGTTCACCCCCTGACCGCCGGGGCCCGACGAGCGGGAGAAGCGCCAGGACAGCTCCGCGTCGGGGATCTCGTACCGGCCGACCGTCAGCACTCGGTCACCGTGCCGCCGTCGACGTGCAGGGTGCGGGTCACGCGGACCGCCTCGAGCAGCCGGCGGTCGTGCGTGACCAGCAGGAGCGTGCCCTCGTACGAGTCGAGCGCCTCCTCCAGCTGCTCGATCGCCGGCAGGTCCAAGTGGTTGGTCGGCTCGTCCAGCACGAGGCAGTTGGTCCCGCGCGCCATGAGCAGCGCCAGGGCGCCGCGGGTCCGCTCGCCGGGCGACAGGGAGCCGCTGGGACGGCAGACGTGGGTTGCCTTCAGGCCGAACTTCGCCAGCAGGGTGCGCGCCTCCTCGGGCGCCATCGCCAGCTGCTCCGCGAGGATCTCCACGACGGTCGCGGGCCGGTCGAAGACGGCGCGGGCCTGGTCGAGCTTTCCGGCGACGACGCCGGAACCCACCGTTGCCGAGCCGGAATCGGCCGTCATGCTGCCGATCAGCAGGCCCAGCAGCGTCGTCTTCCCCGCGCCGTTCGGACCGGTGATCACCACGCGGTCGCCCGCGCGCACGTCGAGGTCGAGCGGGCCGAGGGTGAACGATCCTCGCCGGACGACCGCAGACCGCAAGGTGGCGACGACGTCACCGGAGCGGGCGGCAGCCGGGAGCTCGAGCCGCAGGGACCACTCCTTGCGCGGCTCGGCTACGGCGTCCTCGTCGAGGCGGCGCACGCGCGTCTCGAGCGACCGCACCTTGCCCGCCGCCGAGGTCGCCGACTCGATGCGATGGGCGCGTACGGACTTGTCCGGGTCCTTGGAGCGGCGCTGCGCGCGGATCGACCCGCGGACGGACATCTCGCGCACGGACTGCATCTGCCCGACCAGGCTCGTGCGGCGGTCGGCGTACTCGTCGTACGCCTCGCGGGCGTGGCGCCGGTCGGTCGCGCGCTCGGCGAGGTAGGCGTCCCAGCCGCCGTCGTAGCGGCGGCTTCGCTGGTTGGCGGCGTCGAGCTCGAGGACGGCCGTCACGGTGCGGGCCAGGAACTCCCGGTCATGGCTGACGACGACGAGGCCGCCGCGCGCCGCGGCGACGTAGTCCTCCAGCCGCGCGAGCCCCTCGAGGTCGAGGTTGTTGGTCGGTTCGTCGAGGAGCAGGACGTCGACCTGCGTCAGCAGCACCGCGGCCAGCGAGGCACGAGCCAGCTGCCCGCCGGACAGCGCCGAGGTGCCCAGCAACAGCAGATCCGGCGGAAGGCCCAGGTCGTGCAGCACCGCGGCTGCCCGTATGTCGAAGTCGCCGCCGCCGAGGGCGAGCCAGCGGTCGAGGGCTTCGGCGTACGCGTCGCCGCTCCCGCCGCGGGCGAGCGCGTCACTGGCCGCCTCCATCGCGTCCTGCGCCGGTCCGACACCGGTACGCCGGGCCAGCGCCGCCAGCAGCGTCTCGTCCGGTCGCCGCTCGGGCTCCTGTGCCAGATGCCCGACCGTGCCCGTCACCGTGACGGTGCCCGCGTCCGGCGCCTGCTCGCCGGCGAGCACCCGCAACAGCGTGGACTTGCCGGCCCCGTTGGCACCGACAAGGCCCACGACGTCGCCCGGGCCGACGGTCAGGTCGACGCCGTACAGGACGGGCACATCCGCGTACGACGCGCGGACGCCCCGCGCGACGAGCGTGGCCATGCGACCAGGTTACGGACCGTCACCCTTCGTGGGGGGCGAAGTCTCGGCTGCGGATCAGCGCCAGCGAGATCACGCCGGAGACGAGCGCGATGATCGCGGACACCAGCAGGATGAGGTTCAGCCCCGACGTGAACGCCGCCGCGGCCGCGTGCTCCACCTGCCCGCGCAGCTGGGCCGGCATCGCGGCCAGTGCCGGGCCGAGCTGGCCCGACTGCAGCGCGGTGGCCACCTGCTGGGGATGCGCGCCCGGGACGGACGCCAGCTGCTGGGTCACCACGTGGTGCGACTGCGTGGCGAACAGCGTCCCGAGCAGCGCGATACCGGTGGCGATGCCGACCTGGCGGAACGTGGAGTTGATGCCCGACGCCATGCCGGCGCGCTGCGGCTGGACGACGCCGACGGCGGTGGATGCCAGCGGCGGGTTCACCAGCCCGACACCAGCCCCCGCCACGATGAAGCCGACGATCAGGTGCGTCCAGGAGCTGCCGGCGTCCAGGCCGCGCATGAGCAGCAGCCCGACGCCGATGATGAGCAGTCCCGGACCGACGAGCAGCCGTACGGGAACGTGCGAGGTGAGCCGCCCGGCGATCGTGGATGTGAGCAGGATCCCGCCGGACAGGATGAGCAGCCGCAGACCCGTACCGAAGGCGCTGAAGCGCAGCAGGTCCTGGATGTAGAGGACCAGGTAGAGCAGGATCGAGAAGATCGACGCGCTGATGCCGAAGGCGGCGACGAGACCACCGCTGAAGGTGGGTAGCCGGAACAACGCCAGGTCGAACATCGGGTGGTTGCCGCGGCTCTCGACGGCCAGGAAGGCGAGCAGCAGGACGCCGGAGGCGATGAAGCAGCCGATCACGACCGGTGAGGAGAAGCTGCGCTCGTTCGACTCGATGAGGGCATAGACGAGGGTGGCCAGGGCCCCCGTGAAGGTGACGAATCCCCACCAGTCGGGCCGGCGGGCGTTCTCCGCCTTGGACTCGTGCACCCTTGCCGCGGTGAGTGCCAGGGCGACGATCCCGATGGGCAGGTTGACGAAGAAGATCCACCGCCAGGACAGCCCCGAGGTGAGGGCGCCACCGAGCAGCGGTCCGATCGCCACCGCGATGCCCGTGATGGCTCCCCAGATGCCGAACGCGAGGCCTCGGTCCTTGCCGCGGAACGAGTCCGCGAGCAGTGCCAGCGAGACCGAGAACATGATCGCGCCGCCGACACCCTGCACCCCCCGTGAGACTTCGAGGAACAGGTGGTCGGGCGCGAAGCCGCAGAGCATGGAGGCGGCCGTGAAGATCAGCAGTCCGGCGAGGTACAGCAGCCTGCGGCCGAACATGTCGGCCAGCGAGCCGGCCGTCAGCAGGAGCGCCGCCAGGGTGAGCGCGTAGGCGTCCACCACCCACTGCAGGTCGGCGAAGCTGGCGTGCAGCGAGTCCTGGATGTCAGGCAGGGCCACGTTCACGATCGTGATGTCGAGCAGCAGCATGAAGGTGCCCAGGCAGACCGCGACGAGCGTCCACCACTTGTTGGGCTCCCGGGT
>DASVGV010000124.1:0-14180 GCA_036379355.1 Mycobacteriales bacterium
TACCTGCTGTCGGTGCCGTTCTTCCACGCGACCGGCTGCCACTCGATCCTGGTCGCGAGCGTCGCCTCCGGTGGCCGGCTGGTGATCATGCACCACTGGGATCCGGAACGTGCGCTCGAGCTGATCGAGCGTGAGCGCGTGACCCTGTTCGGCGGCGTACCCACGATGGTCTGGCAGGTCCTGCAGTCGCCCAACTTCGACAAGGCCGATCTCTCGTCCGTGCAGTCGATCTCGTACGGCGGTGCGCCGGCAGCGCCCGAGCTGGTCCGCAAGATCGAGGAGATGTTCCCGGGACGCACACCCGGGAACGGCTACGGGCTGACCGAGACCTCGTCGGTGACGACCATGAACTCCGGCGTCGACTACATCCGCAAGCCCGACAGCGTCGGCGTCCCCGTGCCCGTCTGCGACGTGCGGGTCGTCGGCGCGGACGGCGAGGACGTCCCGACCGGGGAGATCGGCGAGCTGTGGATCCAGGGGCCGAACATCGTGGTCGGCTACTGGGGCCGCGACGACGCGACGCAGGAGGCGTTCGGCGACCGGTGGTTCAAGTCCGGCGACGTCGCACGGCTCGACGACGAGGGCTTCGTCTACATCGTCGACCGGGCGAAGGACATGCTGATCCGCGGCGGCGAGAACATCTACTGCGTCGAGATCGAGAACGTCCTGTTCGAGCACCCCGACGTCGCCGACGCCGGCGTCATCGGCATCCCGCACCAGGAGCTCGGCGAGGAGGTCGGCGCGGTGATCGTGCTGCGGCCCGGAGCCACGACGACGGTCGAGGAGCTCCAGCAGCACGTCGCGAAGAGCCTCGCGTCGTTCAAGGTGCCGGCGCACGTGTTCCTGCGCGAGGGGCCGCTGCCGCGCAACCCCGCCGGCAAGCTGCTCAAGCGCGAGATCCGCGACGAGGTCCTCGCCGCGCACTGATCCGCGCGCCGACCCCGCCGCCCGACGGGCCCGTCGCCCACCGAGCCGCGGCGTACCCCCTCGTACCCCTCGTGTTGATCATGAAGTTCCAGTCACGACACGCCGGTCACGGTGACGGAAACATCATGATCAACACGGGGTCGGGCGGTGCGGCGCGGCGGAGGCGTCCTCGTCAGGTGAAGGCGAGGCCCTCGAAGTCGCCGCTGCTGCGCCAGCCGTCGAGGTAGCGGAAGTACGCCACCGCGCCGGCCGGGTAGCCGACGTTGAACAGCGCCGCCGGGCCCGGGTCGTGCCCCTCGTTGTTGTAGTAGCCGGGCGTGCAGTCCGGCAGGCCGAGCATCCGCGGGCCGCCGGACATGAGCAGGTCGACCCAGGCGTCCTCGGCCTCGCGGGTCACCTCGACCCGCTGGTGGCCGCCGTCGCACGCGTGGGCGACGACCGCGGCGATGGTCTTGCCCGACTCGGTCAGGTTGTGCGGCACGTTCGAGATCAGGTTCGCGCCCTGGGTGAACTGCACGAGGAACAGGTTCGGGAAGCCGTGCACGTACGTGCCGTGCATCGAGCGCATGCCGCCGTCCCAGTGCTGCGTGAGCGTTTCGCCGCCACGCCCGTTCACCTCGAAGCCGGCCCGTCGCTTCAGCGGCGTGCCGACCTCGAAGCCGGACGCGTAGATGATGCAGTCGACCTCGTACGCCTTCCCGCCGGCGACGACCGCCGTCTCGGTGATCTTCTCGACGCCCTTGCCGTCGGTGTGGACGAGGTGCGTCCCCGGCTGGTTGAACGCCTGCAGGTACTCGTCGTGGAAGCACGGCCGCTTGCACAGCTGCCGGTACCACGCCTTGAGGCCGTCGGCGGTCGCCTTGTCCGCCACGACCTCGTCGGTACGGGCGCGGATCTCGCTCATCTTCTGGAAGTCGGAGTCCTCGAACGCCGCGAGCATGTTCGCGAGGCTGCGCTCCGACTCGGGCAGCGCCATGATCTTCGAGCGGATCCGCAGCGCGAGGTCGGTCCACCCGTCCTGGACCAGGTCCTCCTCGGCGTCGCCGCCCGTCTGGTTGGCGGCGAAGTTCTCCAGCCAGCGCTGCTGCCAGCCGGGCGTCGCGATCTCCGCGAACCACGTCGGGTCGATGTCGTGGTTGTCGCGGACGTCGACCGAGGACGGCGTGCGCTGGAAGACGTACAGCTCCTGGCAGGCGGCGGCGAGGTGCGGCACGCACTGCACCGAGGTCGCCCCGGTGCCGATGATCGCCACCCGCTTGTCACGCAACTTGGCCAGCGGCGCGCCGTGCGAGTCACCGCCGGTGTAGTCGTAGTCCCAGCGGCTGGTGTGGAACGAGTGGCCCCGGAACGACTCCAGCCCAGGGATTCCGGGCAGCTTCGGCACGTGCAACGGGCCGATGCCCATGCCCACGAACTGGGCCGTGAACGCGTCGCCGCGGTCGGTCCGCACGACCCACACCGACCGGTCGTCGTCCCACGTGAGGTCGGTCACCTCGGTGTGGAACAGGGCGTCCTCGTACAGGCCGTACTGGCGGGCGATGCGCTGGCAGTGCTCGAGGATCTCCGGCCCGTGCGCGTACTTCTCGGTGGGCATGTGCCCGGTCTCCTCGAGCAGCGGCATGTAGACCATCGACGCGGTGTCGCACTGCGCGCCCGGGTAGCGGTTCCAGTACCAGGTGCCGCCGACGTCACCGCCCTTCTCGACGATGCGCACACTGTCGACGCCGGCCTCGCGCAGCCGCGCACAGGTGACCAGCCCCGCGAAGCCGCCGCCGACGAACGCGAACGTGACGTGGTCGGTCTTCGGCTCGCGCTCCACCCGCGGCGTGTACGGGTCGTCGAGGTAGTGACCCAGCTGGCCGGCGATGCGGACGTACTGGTCGTTGCCGTCCGGCCGGATGCGCTTGTCGCGCTCCTCGGCGTACTTGCGCCGGAGCGTCTCGGGGTCGATCTGCAGAGCCTCAGTCGTCGCCGTCATGACCTGCATTACACACGGTCGCCGCCCGGCTCCGCCGCGGACCTCGGCTGGCTAGGGTCCGGGTCATGACTGTGAAGCTCATCGTCCTCTACACCCAGCCCGACGACCCCGCCGCGTTCGACGAGCACTACCGCTCGGTGCACGGCCCGCTGGTCGAGAAGCTGCCCGGCCTCGACCACTGGGAGTCGGCGAAGATCGTCGCCGCGGCCGACGGCGGCGAGCAGACCTACTACCACACGGCCGCGCTCTGGTTCTCGAGTCCGGAGGCCATGCAGGCGGCGATGGGGTCGGACGAGGGCAAGGCGACTGCCGAGGACTACGGCACGATCGCGCCCCCCGGCTCACGCATGTTCGTCACCGCCGTCGACTAGGCGGTCCGTCCGGCACCGGCCTTCGCCGGGATGGCCGCGACCCGGACCAGGTGGTCGGTGCTCAGGAACGCCGAGGCGGGCTACGCGAGGAGTTCGCCCGCATCGCCCGTCGCGTCGCGCCGTGACTCAGCCGGCCTGAAGGGCGGCCACGTACGGAGTCGCGACCGCGAGCAGCTTCGCCGACACGTCCAGCCCGTAGGGCACCAGGACGTTCGTCGGCGTCGCCATCGGCACCTCGAACCGCCATTGCTGGCCGTCGACCTCGTCGGTGTGCGCGGGGCTGAAGTCGTTGTCGCTGTCCTGGGTGATCAGGAAGTGGATGCCGTTCTCGCCGATCGCACCCTGGAACGGCATGATCTTCCACGGCGGCACGTTCGGGTTCGCCGTCGGGTCGCCGTGCACCGCCTTCCCGGGGTCGCACACCAGGTCCGAGTACGCCGTCGGCCGCGGGAACTTCTGGACGGCCGGGTGGGTGTCCCAGTAGCGCTGCCAGTACGCGACGTACCCCGCCTGCACCTGGGTGCTGGTGCTCTTCTCGCCCGGCCACGGCCGCGGTGCCGGCGCGTCCCCGGTGCCGTCGTCGAAGCAGGCGTCGTCGCGGTAGTACGGGATGATCGCCACGTTGGCGCCGGTCACCGCGCTGGGGCTGGTCAGCTCGAAGTCGTACACCAGCCCGAAGCCCGGGCCGGCGACCTCCTCGGGGTTGTCGAGCGCCGAGCAGATCTCGTACGTCGGGTCGCAGACGTTGACCTCGGCCTTCGTGCCGGTCACCGGGATCGTGTCGACCTCGCCGACGTCGCTGTCGGGTTTGCCGTCGATCGCGACGCCGCCGCTCTTCTTCAGGTTGTAGTACGTCGTCGCGACGCCGGGCTGGTAGTCCCAGTCCGTGTAGAGCCCGTCCGGGGGAATCGGGTGGACCCGCAGGTGGTAGGCGAACACGTCGGCGTCGCGGTAGTAGGTCTCGGTCTTCGTGACGTTGGTACCCGAGTCGGCTCCCCACACCTCCCGGATGGCGCGGACCGGACCGGCGCGCCACCCGAGCAGGGAGGAGTTCATCTCCCAGTTGGTCTGCTCGTCCTCGAAGCCGACGAGGGAGATGTCGGAGTCGGGGCTCTGCTGGAACGCCCGGCCCTTCCACCGCGAGATGATGTTCGGCCCGTACTGCCCGCTGGTGCCGGGCTTGGTGACGTGGAGTCCCGTGACCAGCCACCGTCCGGTCGTGTCGATCTCGTACGTCGGCGTCGTGATCGTGAAGTCGTCGCGCGGGTTGGCGTCCTTCGAGGCGCGCGGGGCCGTGCCCGCCGGGTAGCCGCCGTCGTTGCCGGCCGCGGTGTCGCACACGGTCTCCGGCAGGTTGGGTCCGTACCCGGTGTTGCTGATGCCGATGGCGTTCGGGCTGCCGTGGGCGAACGAGTAGCGGTCGATCCACTGGCTCGCGTCGGCGTTCGGACTCATGTGGACGTACCCGTTGGAGGCGTTGAACGACGAGCCGCCGGGCTGGGTGAACAGGTAGACGTACGTGTCGTGACCGGGGTTCACCGGGTCGGCGACCTGCACGACCTGGCCGTTCGCGGTGCCCTTCGGGGGCGCGGTCCCGTGCGGCGCGGCGGGGCCGGCGTCGCCGGCCATGAACGACAGCTGGTCGTCGGTGTCGAACAGGGGCTGCGGGTCCTGCATCGAGGTCAGGTAGTCCGCGGCCGTCTCCCCCGCACCGGGGGTCACCAGGCCGGAGGCGATGCCCGCCTGCACCTCGGCGAGGCTGTCGGCGAAGCGCGCGTCGCACGTGCCGAAGAGGCGCTTCCACGACTCCTGGCCGGCGTCGTGGGAGTCGGAGGTCCAGGCGTACGTCAGTTCCTCGTCGGTGCCCGAGTAGATGCCGAACGACGAGCGGCCGTTGGCCAGGAAGTACGGGAACCGCTGGTCCACCTGCACCGGGATCTGCGCCCAGCCCGAGCGGGTCCAGTGGTACGCGGCCACCGTGTTCGGGTCGATCTTGGCGACACCGGGGAGGTCCGGCGGTACGACGATCGTGCCGTTGTGCGCCGAGCGCAGGCCGACGCCGGGCAGGGCCGGCTCGCCCGGCTCCTGCGACGTGCCGGACGGGAACGGCGCGGCGACGCCGGTGGCCGCCGGTTCGGCCCAGCCGGGGATCTGCGATCCCTCCAGCACCACCGGTTCCGCGGCGCGGGCCGCCGCGAGCGCTGCGAGGCTCACCGTCGGGGCGGTCGCGGACCGTCCCGTCGACGCGAGCGCGGTCCCGGTGCCGGCCAGGCCGACAAGGACCGCGGAGACGGCGACGAGCAGAACGGGTCTCGGACGGTGCACGTCCCACCAACGGCGAGAGGCGCTGCTGGTGACGCGCCGGGACGGCTCAGCCGGTCTGCAGGCTGCGTACCTCGAGCCCTTCGGGCGCGATCGCGATCTGCACGTCGAACCCGTCCACGGTCAGGTCGAGGTGGTAGCGGCCGGGCATCCGGCACGACAGGCGCGCCGACTGCAGGATGCGCCCGGCGAACTGCGCGAGGACCTTGTTCACGTCGCTGGTCTCGCTCTGGAGGGTCTTGCCGCCCGGCGTGCGGCGGTAGATCGCCATGAGCAGCCGCTCGGTCTCCGCGCTGCCGATCTGCCGGGCCTTGCCGGTCTCCAGTGCGAGGACGCACACCTGCTCGAGCGCGGTCATCTGGTCGTCGGTGAGCTCCCCGTCGGCCGCCGACGAGGCGAGCATCAGGTACGGGCCGGAGCGCTCGGGCGGGACCGCATCCGCGAACGCCACCGCGGTCTCGGCGAGCGCGATGGCCTCGTCGGCCGACAGCGCGAAGGTCTCGTCCACGAGCACGTCGCTCACTCGAAGCCGGCCCCGCCGGCACGCGCCTCGGCGAAGATCGCCTCGGTCTCGTGCTCGAAGCTGCCCGTCTCGATGGGGCAGTGGATGCCGCACTCCTTCGGTGCCCCGGTCTCCCACCACCAGCGCCCGGCCCGGTCGTCCTCGCCCGGCTGGATCGGCCGCGTGCACGGGGCGCAGCCGAAACTGGTGTAGCCCTGCTCGTACAGCGGATGGGTGGGCACGCCGTTCGCGCGGATGTAGTCCCAGACCTCGTCGCCCTCCCAGTCGGCCAGGGCGTTGATCTTGACGATGCCCTCGTGGTCGTGGTCCAGCTCGACCTTCTTGATCGCGGCACGCGAGGCCCACTGGTCGCGGCGCAGCCCGGTGAACCAGCCGTCCACGCCCTGCAGCGCCTTCACGAGCGGGCGGACCTTGCGGATCTGGCAGCAGAGCATGCGCTCGGGCACGGAGTTGAGGAACAGGTTCGCGCCGCGCCGCCGGACCATCGCCTCGACCTCGGCCGCGTCCGGGAAGAGCACCTGCCACTGGGTTTCCGGGTAGTGGGCCCGTACCTCGTCGATGAACGCGTACGTCTCCTGCGGCAGGCGGCCCGTGTCGACCGTGATGACCCGGACGTCCGGCTTGATCTTGGCGGCCATGTCCAGCACGACCATGCCGTCGGACTGGAGCGCGGTGACGATGGCGACCCGGTCGCCGAGAGCGCCGAGCGCCCACTCGATGACGTCCTCGGGTTCCTGGTCGTCGAGCTCGAGCGCGATCTCGCCGATCTCCAGGTCGTCGAAGACCACGCGGTCCTCACCGGTGAACGGGGACCAGTCCAGCTGTGCCGTCATCGTTTCGCCTCTCGCCGTGTCGTTCTCGTCTGCTCGCCGTTTCCGCGCCTAGCCACCGGACATCGCCATCACGATCGTGATCTCGGTGCCGGCAGTGACCGCCGTCGCGAGGTCGTCGAGTCCGCGGATGTCGTCGTCCCCGACGGCGACCAGGAACGCCGGCTCCACCGTCCCGTTCGGCAGCACGGTGTCGCCGAACGCCGGGTGCTCCTGGGCGATCAGCGCCAGCGCCTCGCCGACGGTCTCGGCCTGGACCTCGAACCGGTCCTGTCCGCCGACCAGCTCGAGCAGTGGTCCCGGCAGATGGACGACGACCGCGAGCTGCTCCTCCTCGGCCGGTGCCGCCGCGCCGGTGGCCACGGCGACGAGCTGCTCGTCGCTGCGGTCGTTGCAGAAGTCGCCGAGGGTGAAGGTCATGTCCGCGCGCCGGTTCCGCTCGGCCAGCCAGGCGCCGACGAGGCGGTCCAGCACGCCGTCGATCTCGTCGGTGGGGACGCGGCGCAGCAGCCGGCGCCCGATCGCCGAGCGCGTCCCGAGGCCGCCACCGACGGTGATGTCGTACGCCTCGACCCGCTCCTCGGAGCCGGCGACGCGGGTCGTCGTCCCCTGGAGCCCGATCTCGCCGACCCAGTGCTGGGCGCAGGCGTGCGGGCAACCGTCCATGTGGATCGCGAGGTCGCCGATCTCCTCGGCGCCGTAGTGCGCGGACAGCTGGTCGAGGACCGACTCGAGCTTGCCCTTCGTCTCGGCGACGGAGTAGTTGCAGAACCGGTGGCTGGTGCACGCGATGGACCGCGCGAAGGCGCGGCCCCGCTCGACGGGATAGCCCAGATCGGCGAGCGCCGCTGTGACGTGCGGGACCCGGTCGGTCGGGATGTTGCCGAGGATGACGTTCTGCTGGCGGGTGAACCGCACGTCGCCGCCGACGCCCTCGACCAGGTCGGCCAGGGCGTCCAGGGCGGTTCCGCTCACGCGGCCGGACGGCACCGGCACGCCGATGTACGACCGGCCCGCCTGCGCCTGCGGGTGGATGCCGATGTGGTCGGTGTCGGCCGTCGGCTCCGGCGCCGCCCCGTCCTCGAGCGGGCGGCCGAGCTGGTCCTCGATGCGGGTACGGACGCCGTCGGGCCCGTAGTCGTCCATCATGAACTTGATCCGGGCCTTGGCCCGCGAGATGCGGTAGCGCAGGTCGCGCTGCCAGGCGTTGGTGACCGCCTCGAGCACCTTGATGGTGTCCTCGACCGGAACGAAAACCCCTACGTCGCGGGAGATCCGGGGAGTGTTGGCCATGCCGCCGCCGACGCGCAGACCGAAGCCGTACCGGCCGTCCTTGACCGTCGCGACGAGCGCGACGTCCGAGATCTCGGGCGCGTTGCACTGCGCCGAGCAGGCGGAGATCGTGTACTTGTGCTTGCGCGGCAGGTTCGAGAACTCGAGGTTGCCGTAGAAGTGGTCGGCGACCGATCGGATCACGGGCGTGACGTCGAACGGCTCGTCGGCGGTGAGGCCGGCGACCGGGCAGCCGGTGATGTTGCGGACGGTGTCACCCTCGGCGCCGGCGGTCGTGAGGCCGGCGGCCTCGATCTCGGCGAGGACCTCCGGCAGCTTCGCCATCTGCACCCAGTGCAGCTGGATTCCCTGGCGGGTGGTGAGCTCCGCCTCGTCGCGGCCGTGCTCGCGGGCAATCCGCCCGAGGGCGCGCAGCTGCGCGGTGGTGACCAGGCCGCCGGCCACCTTGATCCGCACCATGAAGGTGCCCATCTTCGGCTTGTCGTGGGCGAGGCCCCACCAGTAGAGGCGGACGATGTCCTCCTCGGGGATGTCCTCGTACCCGCGCTCGATGAGCGCCGGGAACTCCTCCCGCACGTGCATCGGCGGGCGGTCGCGCTTGAGCCGCTCGATGTAGTTGCGCCGGTAGACGAGATCCCAGTCGGGCGGGGGCCGGTCGGCGGTCGAGCGTCGCACGCGTTCCGGCTGGGTGACGGTCACGGATGTCCTCCACGGACGGGTCAGGGATGACGGGCGCCGGGGCCGCGGAGGAGACACGCGAGGCCACCGGGCCGAGCGGGGTACGGGGACGCGGGCGGTCGAGGACCGCGCGAGGCGTCAGGCAGCGAGGCGACAGGGGCGCTGGCAGGGGATCATGACCCCGACCAGGCCGGCACACCGCGTGCAGATCACGGCGTCACTGTAACGCACGTCAACGGGCAGCCCGGCGAGTGATCATTTGGCTCGGTCAGCCGGCGGTCGTGTCGGCGCCGGCCGGGCGCAGCAGGTCGGCGGGGAAAAGGGCGCAGGCAGGCTCGAGCGACCGGAACCGCGACGGGTCGTGTGCGAACACGTCCCCGGCGCCGCGCAGCAGCGAGCAGGTGACCCGTGCGCCGATCGTCGTGGACAGGTTGAACGAGAAGGTGTCGTTGTCCAGGGGCGACGGGCAGCCGACCGGCGAGTGGATCCCCGAGCAGGTGTCCCCGGACGGCGGCGGGTTGCCCGACAGGACCGTGCGGCGGATCGGCTCGGGATAGGCGCTCAGCGGATAGATGAAGTAGCCGAGGAAGTCGCCGGCCGTCCCGATGTTCAGGTAGCCGCGCGCCGGCACGTCGGCCTGCACCTCGGCAGTGATCTGCGGCCACATCTCGCCCGGGCCGCCGCTGAGGAGCAGGTCGCCGATCCGGCCGGAGAAGGTCGTCGTCCCGACGACGTTGCCGGTGATCCACGGGGACGCCAGCGACCGCTCCACGGGTGCGCCGATCGCCCCGCCGGCGTAGAGCAGGGCGAGCAGCGCTGGACCGGTCCCGGGGTCCTCGACGAGGTAGCTGTTCATCGCCACGACCGGCGGCCCGGTGAGCGGCTGCGCTGCGGCGAGCGCCTGCCGCGCCCGGGCGAGGACGCGGCCCGCGTACGCCGACAGGCACGCCAGCTGCGCGCCGCCGTCCGGCGTCGCGGGCGCGCAGCTGCCGCGGTTGGGCTGGGTCCGGCCGAGGGTCGCGACCTGGTCGAAGCCGATGCCGCCGTAGGCCTGCGCAAGCATCGCGTCGAGCACCTGCGGGTAGTCGCCGGTCACGAGGGTGTTGTCCGCGTCGAGCACGGTGGGGTGCCCGGAGAAGTTGACGTACGTGACGATCACGTTGCCGGTGCGGCGATCCCGCGCCTGCAGCACCCGCAGCTGGTCGTCGACGACCTGGTTGTTCGGGTCGTTCGAGAACTGGTTGGTCAGCAGCGGGTCCGGCGACGGGTAGCGCGCCGCCTCCCCGACCACCCCGGCGTGCGCCATGCCGTACGACAGAGTGGCCGGCCGCATCTGCTCGTACGCGGCGACCAGCGCGGCGACGGTGCGGTCGTGGACCAGCTGGAGGTACGACGTCGGCACGCCGCCCCACACGCCGACGGTGTCCGGACCGCCGTGGCTGTGGTCGGAGTCGACGAGGATGGAGCCGGCGTCGAGGGCCGGCCCGCGAGCACCCGAGCGATGCGCGGCCAGCGCGCTGATCTGGGCGGCGGCGTCCTTGCGGATGTCCTCGATGCCGTACGGGCCCGCGCGGTAGGCCGCGAAGTAGCCCTGCGTCTCGATCTCGGCGAGCTCGAGCGTGTGCCGCCCGTCGCTGACGGCGAGCGCGCGCACGTGGATGCCGTCGCCGAGGATGCCCGTGGCCAGCCGGCCCGTCTCGCCCGGGATCGCCACCGTTCCAGCGACCTTGCCGTCGGTGACGCCGTACCCGCCGAGGTAGAAGTCGTGGCCCGCGAGCATCTGCGGGGTGGGGTTGATGCTGCGCTGGGCGGCGCCGACGAGGTACGTCGACGGACTCGACACACCGCCGGAGGCACGCGCGAACGCGGGCACGGTCAGGCCCGCGACGGCGCACACGGAGACGACGGCCACGACCATGCGCCGGTACGGCGCTCTCTTCGCCACGGCGGGCCATTTCGACACGCCGCCGCCGACTCCTGCCGAGACGACCGCCGATTTCGAGGGCGGCGCTAGAGGGCGCGGAGGATGTCCTCGACGCGTTCCTTCGCGTCGCCGAACAGCATCGCGGTGTTCTCCCGGAAGAACAGCGGGTTCTGCACGCCTGCGTACCCGGCCGCCATGGAGCGCTTGAACACGATCACCCGATCGGCCTGCCACACGTGCAGCACCGGCATGCCTGCGATCGGGCTGTTGGGCTCGTCGGTCGCGGCCGGGTTCACCGTGTCGTTGGCGCCGATGACCAGCACGACGGACGTGTCGGGGAAGTCGTCGTTGATCTCGTCCATCTCCAGGACGATGTCGTACGGCACCTTGGCCTCGGCCAGCAGCACGTTCATGTGGCCGGGCAGTCGGCCCGCGACCGGGTGGATGCCGAAGCGCACGTCGACGCCGCGGTCCCGGAGCCTTCGGGTCAGCTCGGCGACGGGGTACTGCGCCTGCGCCACGGCCATGCCGTAGCCCGGCGTGATGATCACCGACGACGCTTCGCGGAGCAGTTCCGCGACCCCGGCCGCGTCGATCTCGCGGTGCTCGCCGTAGTCGGTGTCGGTCGCGATGGCGCCCTCGTTGCCGAACCCTCCCGCGATCACCGAGAGGAACGAGCGGTGCATGCCCACGCACATGATGTAGGACAGGTACGCACCGGACGAGCCGACCAGGGCGCCGGTGACGATCAGGAGGTTGTTGTCGAGCAGGAACCCGGACGCCGCCGCAGCCCAGCCGGAATAGCTGTTCAGCATGGAGATCACGACCGGCATGTCGCCGCCGCCGATGGCGGCCACCAGATGCCAACCCAGGGCGAGCGCGACCACCGTGACGGCGATGAGCAGCCCGAGCCGCGGGTGGATCACGAAGGCGACGGTGAGGCCGACGAACGCCAGCAGCGCGCCCAGGTTCAGCCAGTTGTGCGCCGGCAGCATCAACGGGTTCGACTTGATCTTCGCGGCCAGCTTCAGGTACGCGACGATCGAACCCGTGAACGTCACCGCGCCGATGAAGACGCCGATGAACACCTCTGCGTGGTGGACGCCGAGCAGCCCCCCGGCGAACTCGGCCGGATGGCCGCCCTTGGCCTCGACGTCGTAGTAACCGTTCCAGCCGACCAGCACGGCGGCCAGCCCCACGAAGCTGTGCAGCATCGCGATCAGCTCGGGCATCTCGGTCATCTCGACGCGGAGCGCGAGCCGCGTGCCGATCGCGGCGCCGACGGCGAACGCGATGAACAGCAGTGCGATGCCCGACCCCACGAGGCCGGCCGGCCAGTCGGACGGCCCGGTGATCGCGTAGGCGACAGTCGCGCCGAGCGCGATCACCATGCCCACGACGCCGTAGACGACGCCGGACTTGGCACTCTCGTGGTGCGACAGGCCGGCCAGGCTCAGGATGAAGGCCAGGGCCGCGACGATGTAGGCCGCCTGGGCGGCAGTGGTGGCGCTCACGAGGCTGGGCTCAGCTCCTCGTGAACATGCGCAGCATGCGCCGGGTGACGGTGAAGCCGCCGACGACGTTGATACCGGCGACGAGGATGGCGATGAACGCGAGGACCGTCGTCGTGGTGTCCCCGTGGCCGATCTGGAGCAACGCGCCGACGACGATGATGCCGGAGATCGCGTTGGTCACCGACAGCAGCGGCGTGTGCAGCGCGTGGTGCACGTTGCCGATCACGTAGTAGCCGATGACGATGGCCAGCGCGAACACGAAGAAGTGCGTGATCAATGCGCTGGGCGAGAAGCCGGCGATCAAAAAGATCGCGAGCGCCGCGGCGCCGATGATCGAGTACCGGGCTCGGCCCGACAGCGGCGCCTTGGGGGTCTCTTCCCGTGCTTCGGCCACCGGCGGAGCGGCCACCGGCGCCGCCGACACCTGCACCGGGGGCGGCGGCCACGTCGTCTCCCCGCCGTGGACGACCGTGATGCTCCGCTGGACGACGTCGTCGAAGTCCAGGACCAGCTGCCCGTCCTTGCCCGGGGTGAGCAGCTTCATCAGGTTGACGAGGTTGGTTCCGTACAGCTGCGACGCCTGCGCCGGCAGCCGCGCGGCGAGGTCGGTGTAGCCGATGAGGGTGACGTCGTTGGGGGTGACCACCACCTCGTCCGCGACGGTGCCCTCGACGTTGCCGCCCTGGGCCGCGGCCATGTCGACGACCACGCTGCCCGGCTTCATCGCGGCGACCATCTCGGCGGTGATCAGCCGCGGGGCCGGCTTGCCGGGGATCAGCGCCGTCGTGATGACGATGTCCACCTCGGGCATCTGCGCCGCGTAGAGCGCGGCGGCGCGGGCGTTGTAGTCCTCGCCCATCTCCTTCGCGTACCCGGTTGCGCTGGCCTCGGTGAGGCCGTCGTCGACCGCGAGGTACTCGCCGCCGAGTGAACGCACCTGGTCCGCGACCTCGGGGCGCGGGTCCGTCGCCCGGACGATCGCGCCCAAGCTGCCGGCGGCGCCGATGGCCGCCAGGCCGGCCACACCGGCCCCCGCCACGAGCACCTTCGCCGGCGGGACCTTGCCGGCGGCCGTGACCTGGCCGGTGAAGAACCGGCCGAAGGCGTGCGCGGCCTCGATCACGGCGCGGTATCCGGCGATGTTGGCCATCGAGCTCAGCACGTCCATCGACTGTGCGCGCGAGATGCGCGGCACGGCGTCGACCGCGAGCGCGGTGATCGGCCGGGTCGCGAGCGCCTCCACCAGCTCCGGACGCAGCGCGGGGTAGAGCAGGCTGATCAGGGTCGCACCGTCGCTCAGGCGGGCGATCTCCTCGGTCGTGGGCGGGTTCACGTGCAGGACCACGTCGGCGGCCCACGCCTCGTCCGCCGTACCGATGCGTGCACCGGCAGTCACGAACGCCTCGTCGGGGAAGCTGGCCGCGGTGCCCGCTTCGGCCTCGACGACGACCTCGTAGCCGAGCCCGACCAGCGGCACAACGGTCGCCGGTGTTGCCGCGACCCGCGTCTCGCCGGCCTGCGACTCGCGGACGACCCCGATGAGCAACGCCACACTCCCTGTCCCTGCGGATCCGTGCACCGACCGGGTGGAATCTAGCGTCGTTCGCGCGCGCACCCTGCACGGGAGGGCTGCAGCCGGCGAGCGGAGGGCGTGGGCGGAGGGCGTGGGATTCGAACCCACGATGACGCTTCCGCGCCATAGCGGTTTTCAAGACCGCCGCCATCGGCCACTAGGCGAGCCCTCCATCTGCCCATCTGCGGCTTTACCCTTCGCGGGCCATTTCGGCGGACTCTTGGTCCGTGACTGGTACGCGAAGTGC
>DASVGV010000125.1:0-3230 GCA_036379355.1 Mycobacteriales bacterium
GGAAACCTGTGCATCGGCGCCGAGGACGACCCGCGCTACGACCCACGTCTGATGATCGAAATCCTCCTCACCGGACTAGCGGGTACCCCCGGCTGAACACCACCTCCAGCAAAGGGACACAGGTGGTAACGTGACCGGTCAGCCCAGTGCTGCGCTCGCCGCCCGCAGTTCGTTCAAGGCCGCCAAGGTGTACTGCGCGAGCTGGTCATCGGCGTGCCGGTTCTCCTCGGTCCAGTCGGCGTAGCCCCGCTTGAACGCGAGGACTCCCAACTCGGCCGCGATATGTGCGGTGGGCTCCGCGACGCCACGGGCACACAGCGCGGCTGTCATGGCGGCCGCGAGGCCTACGCTCTTGAGCGCATCCCGCTGTTGGAGTTCGGCGCTGGCCGCCACGGCCGCTCGCAGGCGGGGACCGAGCTCGCGGCTCGCCGGTCCCATCTCACTCGAGGCACGTTCGAGGCCGGCAGCGACCGCTTCGAGCGGACTCGCACCCTCGGGCGCCTCGGCGATGCCCTCGGCCAGCAGCCGGCTGAGCGTCTCCTGCCCCGCGGTCAAGACCTCGCGCTTGTCGGAGAAGTGCCGGAAGAAGGTGCTTCGGGTGACCCCTGCGCGCTCGGCGATCTGCGCCACCGACGTGGCGTCATAGCCCTGGTCGGTGAAAAGGTCGACCGCAGCGACGACGAGTCGTTCGCGCGCTCCTGGTTCCCACCGCGGCATAGTTCCGACACTACCCGGTGATGGGACTACCGTCCCGTCACGGTGCTATCGTAGTGATGCGACTGTAGTCCCATCACTTCTTCGGGAGAGCCCCATGCATGTCTTTGTCACCGGCGGTACCGGCACCATCGGCTCCGCCGTCGTCGCCGAGTTGCTCGGCAACGGCCACACCGTCATCGGGTTGGCCCGCTCGGACAGCTCCGAGCAGAGCCTCACGCACGCCGGCGCAGAGGTGTTACGCGGAGAAATCTCGGACCTCGACGTCCTGCGGACCGGGGCCGCGCAGTCCGACGGCGTGATCAGCCTGGCCTTCAGCCCGAACTACGACACCCCCGAGGGGCTCTCGGCGGCGATCACCCAGGAGAGCGCCGCGATGGCCGCGTTGGGTGAGGCACTGGTCGGCAGCGACCGTCCGATCGTCGCCGTCTCGGGAACGCCGTGGGTCCCCGGTCGTGCCTCCACCGAGGACGATCCGCTGCCGACCGACGGACCGGTCGGCGGCCGCAGCCGGTCGGTCAACGCGCTGCTGGAACTGGCCTCGAGCGGCGTGCGTAGCACGGCCGTCCGTATGCCGCGCACCGTCCACAACCAGGGGAAGGGCGGATTCGCCGGCCTGTTGACCGAGCAAGCGCGCCGCGCCGGCGTGGTCGGCTATCCCGGCGACGGAACCCAGCGCTGGCCGTCCGTGCACGCACTCGACGCCGCCGTCCTATTCCGGCTGGCCCTCGAATCCGCGCCGGCCGGAACGGCCTGGCACGCGGTAGCCGACGAGGGCGATCAGGTACGCGACATCGCCACCGTCATCGGCCGTCGACTGAACCTGCCGGCGCAGCCGGTACCAGAGACGACCTTCGGCCCGTTCGGCCCGATCTTCGCGATGGACCAGCCCGCATCCAGCATCCACACTCGCGAAGTGCTCGGCTGGGAGCCGACCCACGCCAGCCTCCTCGACGACCTGGAGAACATCAGACCCTGAACAGCCCGCTCGCGGATCTGCGTGAGAACGCTGCGACGACGGCCGGAGATCCGCTACGCCGTCAGGCGCATGCGAAGATGCGTGACGAGGGCCTGGCCGAGCTGGTGCGGACAGCGAGCAGGCTCGGCTGCGTCCGCCGTGCGGTACCACCGGTCGCCGCTGACGGCGCGGCGCGCGGCACCGACCCGTCTTCCGGGCTGCGCTCAGACGCGCGCGGTGGTGGCGGCGATCGCCGCCCGGGCGGTCGCGGCGACCGCGGGTCGTGGCTCGCTCGGCCGTGGGTTGCGGGCGTGGCCGGCGAACAGCTCGAGGACGTCCAGGGTCGGATTGTGTACGGGCAGTCGGTGTTCGAACGGCCACGAGCGGTTCAACGCAGCGCGCAGGAACGCGCCCACCTGCCCGGCGGGAACATCAGCCGCGAGCTGCGCGGCCAGACGCCGCACCTCACCCGGGCTCGTCACGGCGACCAGTCAACCAGGGGAGACGCCGCGGGTCAGACAGTGCTCGGTGGCCCGATCCGGTCCGACATCGAACTCGTCCGGGCGTTCCGAGACGGCCGCTGCAGTTGCGCACACATGCTCGACTGCGTCGGACCAGTCCACCTCCTCGAACACCAGGTCCGCGGATGGCACGCCGTCGTAAGCCGCCTCCTCGGTAAGCGACGAATCTCGCCGTAACCTGCGCGTAGTACGCCTCGCAAGCGCGACGCTGGTGTCAGTACCATGGTTGAACTTCTCGGGCAGCCTTCCACAGACCCGTGAATAACCCTTTGCAGGGCGCGCGCCATCGTCGCCTGTCGCAATCCGGCGTGTTCTCGGCTATGGGGTTATGCAGCCGGGGTGTCGAGGGTGACGGTGTGGCCGAGGCGTTCGAGTTGGGCGACGAGCCGGCGGGTGTGGGCCTCGGTGTCGCGGCGGGCGAGCCAGTCCGCGCCGAGGTCGTGGTAGGGCTCGTCGCGGGTGAGCATCCAGTAGGCGGACACGAGGATGGAGTGCGCGACGGCGATTTGCGCCCGGCCCATGCCGCGGCGTTTCGTCAGCCGGGCGTGCTGGACGGACAGGTAGTTCGCGACCTTCATCCGCCCGACCGCCCCGGCGGCCTCCACCAGCATCGCGGTGAGCCACTTGTTGCCGTGGCGTTTGCCGGCCGGGGTCCGCTTCCCGGCGGACTCGTAAATCGCCGGGGCGAGACCGGCCCAGGCGGCCAGGTGTGCGGGCGAGGGGAACCGGGACATGTCCGCGCCGGTCTCGGCGACGATGACCTGCGCGACCGTGGCCCCGACGCCGGGGATGGTCTGCAGCAACGCCAACTGCCGCGCCCACGGGGCGAACGCGGCCGCGATGACGTCGTTCAACTCGGCGAGCGCCTCCTCCACCATCTCCAGCCGGCGCAAGATCGCGCGGGCGAGGCGGGCGTGGTCGGCGTCGAAGTGGCCGGTCAACGCCTCCACCAGGTCCGGGATCTTCCGTCGCATCCATCCCTTCGCCAGGTCGGCGAGGGCCGCCGGGTCCGCCTCGCCGTCGATCATCGCGGCGAG
>DASVGV010000126.1:0-14363 GCA_036379355.1 Mycobacteriales bacterium
ACGTCGGCGCCAACGGCACGTTCACGCTCCCGGTCACCGTCGGGAGCAGGCTCGACATCAGCGCCGTCGCCCCCGGCCAAATCGACGTCTGGGCGGACGGCCACCACCTGGAGACGGACGCCTTCTGGAACTACCACGACCACACGGCGTTGATCGACCTGATCGCTGGCCGGCTGCGCGACCGCAACGCCATCCCGTCCAACGGCGACCCTGTCACCGTGACGATCACTGCATCCCGGTTCGCCGGGCCGTACTGGCTGGTGAGCGCGGCGACGGCTAAAGCGCCGTGACCCCCATCGCTTCGCCGATCAGTCCACCGTGCCCGGGGGAACCACCCACTCGCAGGACTGACCCGTCACCCGTGCGAGGAGATCGAAGTCCGCGTCGTAGTGCAGGACGGCGACGCCGAGCTCCTCCGCCGCCGCCGCGACCAGAAGGTCCGGGATCTTGCGGCCGCGCTGGCTGCGTTCGGCGAGCAGTCGCTGCACCTGAAGCGCCCGGCGTACGTGAGCGGCGGTCGTGTCGACCGGCACGAAAGCGCCCAGCGCACGTACGAGCTGATCCCACTCCTCGGCGTTGCGGGCGGAGTAGCCCACTTCCAGGTCGCAGATGCGCGGTCGCCCGAGCGCGCCGACGGCGGCACGCGGCTCGACGACCTCGCGCACACGTGCATGCGCCAGTCGCTTCACCACGCTGGTGTCGACGAGGTGGGTCAGCGCCACGCGTCGGCGCGATCTGCCAGATCGGCCTCGGCCAGCCGGTCCAGCGCGTCGGCGACCGTCCGATCCCGGGAAGAGGTCGTCCGGCGCAATGCCTCGTTGACCGTGTCCTTGATCGTGCTCGTACCGAGCTCTGCGCGAGCCGCGCCCAGAGCGAACTCGTCGAGGTCGACCAGGTGCTTTCCCATGCCGTCAAGATATACCGCAGATGCTCTATATATCCACGCCTGCCTCGCGGGGGATGGTCCCGTCGAAGTACTCGGCGAGGGCTATCGGGCGGGTACGACGCCTCGGCGGCTAGCCTCGTCGGCCATGACCCTGCGGATGACGGTGCTCGGCACCGGCTACCTCGGTGCGACGCACGCCGCGTGCATGGCCGAGATGGGGTTCGAGGTCCTCGGCGTGGACGTCGACGCCGCCAAGGTCGACACACTCAACCAGGGTCGCGTGCCGTTCTTCGAGCCCGGCCTCGACGAGGTCCTCGCCCGCGGCATCGCCGCGGGCCGGCTGCGGTTCACCACCTCGTACGCCGAGGCGGCCGCCTTCGGCGACGTCCACTTCGTCTGCGTCGGCACGCCGCAGAAGGCCGGCGAGATGGCGGCCGACCTGCGCTACGTCGACGGCTGCCTCGACGCATTGCTCCCCCTGCTCACCGGGCCTGCCCTCGTCGTCGGGAAGTCCACGGTCCCGGCCGGGACGGCCGAGCGGGTCGCCGCCCGGATCGCCGCGGAGTGCCCCGGGGACGTGTCGTTGGCGTGGAACCCGGAGTTCCTGCGCGAGGGGTTCGCCGTCGAGGACACCCTGCGCCCCGACCGGCTCGTGGTCGGCACCGAGCGCGCCGAGGACCTCGCCCGGATGCGCGAGGTCTACGCCCCGCTGCTGGACGCCGGCGTCCCGCTCGTGGCGACCGACTTCGCGACCGCCGAGCTGGTGAAGGTCGCCGCCAACGCGTTCCTCGCCACCAAGATCTCTTTCATCAACGCGATGGCCGAGGTGTGCGAGGCGACCCGTGCCGACGTCACGATGCTGTCGCAAGCCCTGTCGTACGACACCCGCATCGGCGGGCGCTTCCTGTCGGCCGGCCTCGGATTCGGCGGCGGCTGCCTGCCCAAGGACATCCGGGCGTTCATGGCCCGCGCCGGCGAACTCGGCGTCGACCAGGCGCTGTCGTTCCTGCGCGAGGTCGACGCCATCAACCTGCGCCGCCGCGCCCGCATGGTCGACCTCGCCCGCGAACTGCTCGACGGCTCGTTCGCGAGCGCCCGGATCGCCGCGCTGGGCGCGGCCTTCAAACCCGAGAGCGACGACATCCGCGACAGCCCGGCGCTGGACGTCGCGTCCGCGATCGGGCGCGCCGGCGGCACGGTCACCGTCTACGACCCGCAGGCGGTGGCGAACGCGCGGCTCACCCACCCCGACCTCGGGTACGCGGCCTCCACCGCCGAGGCGCTGCACGGCGCCGACCTCGTGCTGCTGCTCACCGAGTGGCGCGAGTTCCGCGACCTCGACCCGGCTGAGACCAAGGCCCTCGTCGCGGCGCCGCGCATCGTGGACGGGCGCAACATCCTCGACCCCGCCGCCTGGCGCGGCGCCGGCTGGACCTACCGCGCGCTGGGCCGGCCCTGATGCCGTACGGCACCGACGACGAGGCCCGCGAGGTCCTCACGTCGTACGACGTGTGGGCGGTCGTCGGCCTGGGCGCCGGCCCCCGCCGGACGGCGCACGAGGTGGCGGGCTGGCTCCAGGAGCGCGGCAAGACGATCGTGCCGGTGCACCCCGGCGGAGGCCAGGCGCTCGGGGAACGCGTGTGGGAGTCGCTGGCTGCCATCCCGTTCCCCGTCGAGGTGGTCGACGTGTTCCGGCGCAGCGATCAGGCCGGTGTCCACGTCGACGAGGCGGTCGCGATCGGCGCGAAGGCCGTCTGGCTCCAGCTCGGGGTGGTCGACGAGGAGGCCGCGGCACGCGCGCGTGCCGCCGGGCTGGTCGTCCTCATGGACCGCTGCCCGCACATCGAGGGCCCGCGCCTGCTGGGCTGGCCCGCCTGATCCGCTAGTCCAGCCCGCGCAAGAGGCCGCCGATCGCGCCGAAGCCCTTCTCGCCCTGGTCGCCGCCGTCGTCGCCGCGATGCATGTTCTTGGCGATGGCGTTCGCCAGACCGGCCATGGTCATCGACTGGAGGATGACCCTGCCCTTGCCGGACAGGGTCGCCAGCGACAAACCCTCGCCACCCAGGAACGCGTTCATCAGGGCCTGCTTGTTCAGGCCGGCGACACGGGCGACCGAGTACGACACCGACTCCTCGAACGCGACGATGCACCCGGTGTCGACCTTGAGAGTCCCGCCGAAGTCGGCCGGGTCGAGGTCGATGAAGTTGCCGGCGCCGCCGACGAGGACCGAGCCCGAGCCGCCGAACCGCTCGAGCACGAACCCTTCGCCCCCGCGCAGCCCCTGGCGCAGCCCGGAGAACGCGATGTCGAAGGTGACCGTGCTCTCCGCCGCGACGAACGCGTCCTTCTCGGCGAGCCACGCCGTCGATCCGTCGAGCTCGAGCACGCGCATCTCGCCGGGCAGGACACCGGCCAAGCCGAGGCGCTCGGGCTCCGTACCGCCGTTCGTGAAGTACTGGAACGCGAGGCTCTCGCCCGCGAGCTTGCGCTTACCCGCCTGCTTGGCGACGTTCATCAGGCCGGACAACGCACCACCGGATGACGACTCCGTCCCCGGCGCGGTCAGCCGCGTCTCCGGAGTGAGCCGACCCGAGGAGAACAGGAACTTGCCCGCCTCGCAGTAGACCGTCTGGCCTGGGCGCACGCCGCAGACGGCCATCTGCATGGCGTTGCCCACCAACTGGATGTCGAGCGTCATCGGCCGGCTCCCTCCCGCCTGGCCCGGCCCGCTGCGGCGCGCGGGGCGGGCGCCACCGGGGAGCCGATCATGCCGGGACTTCCGGAGGTGGTAAAGCCCTGCACTACGCTGGACTCCCCACCCGCATCATCGGTACGAGGAGAGCGCACGCATGGCCGGGACCACTCACGCCCCGATGGCCTCCTGGGTCGCAGTGCTGTGCATGATCGTGGGATTCGTCGTGTGCACGGTGGCGTTCATCTGGGACAACAACATCCCGCTGTGGATCGTCGGCGGCGTCATCGGCGCGACCGGCCTGGTCCTGGGCCGGGTCTACCACGTCATGGACAACCACGAGGAGCTCGTCCCGCCGCACGGCGAGCGCCTCTGACGCTCCTCTGCCGCGGTCGCCTCACGCGGGCGCTCAACCCACGCCGAGGTCGCGGGCGATCAGCATCTTCTGCACCTCGCTCGTCCCCTCGCCGATCTCGAGGATCTTCGAGTCGCGCCAGAAGCGAGCCACCGGGAACTCGTTCATGAAGCCGTACCCGCCGAAGATCTGGGTCGCGTCGCGGGCGTTGGTCACGGCGATCTCGCTGGCGTAGAGCTTCGCGATCGCCGCCTGCCGCTTGAACGGCTGGCCGGCGAGCATCCGCGCCGCCGCGTCGTAGTACGTGCAGCGCGCCACGTGCGTGCGCGTCTCCATCTCGGCGATGGTGAAGGCGATGGCTTGGTACGCCCCGATGTTCCGCCCGAACGCCTCCCGCTCGCGGGCGTACCGCACGCACTCGTCGACGCATCCCTGCGCCAGCCCGACGGCGAGCGCGGAGATCGCGATCCGGCCCTCGTCGAGGATCGACAGGAAGTTGGCGTACCCGCGGCCCTGCTCGCCGAGCAGGTTCCCGGCGGGAACCCGGACGCCGTCGAAGTGCAGCTCGTGGGTGTCGCTGGCGTTCCAGCCGACCTTGTCGTACGGCTTCGCGGCGGTGAAGCCCGCGGCCGGCACCGGCACGAGGATCGCGCTGATCTCCTTCTTGCCTGCCGACGTCTGCCCGGTGACCGCTGTCACGGTGACCAGCTCGGTGATGTCGGTGCCCGAGTTGGTGATGAACGCCTTCGACCCGTCGATGACCCAGCCGTCCCCGTCGCGCCGCGCCGTCGTGCGGGTGGCGCCGGCGTCGGACCCCCCGCCGGGTTCGGTGAGGCCGAACGCCCCGAGCGCCCGGCCCGACGTCAGCCGCGGCAGCCAGTGCTCCTTCTGCTCGTCGGTCCCGAACCGGAACACCGGCATCGCCCCGAGCGACACGCCCGCCTCGAGGGTGATGGCCACCGACGAGTCCACGCGCGCGAGCTCCTCCAGGGCGAGGCACAAGGCGAAGTAGTCGCCGCCCATCCCGCCGTACTCCTCCGGAAACGGCAGCCCGAACAGGCCCATCGCGCCCATCTGGCGGACGACGTCGTACGGGAAGGAGTGCTCCCGGTCGTGCTCGGCGGCGACCGGAGCGACCACCTGACGGGCGAAGTCCGCAACCGATGCGCGCAGCGCTTCTTGCTCGATCGTCAGGTTCCCGGTCATGCTCCGGATCGTTTCACGGGTATTCTCGGCAGGTGCTGAGCGGACTGGTCGACCGTGTTCGGACCCAGCTCAGCGATCCCGCCGAACGGAGCCGTCTCGTCGGCGAAGTGCTCAAGTTCTGCGTCGTCGGCGTCGGCGGCGTGTGCATCGACATCGGCCTGTTCAACGTCTTCCGCCACGTCGGCGTCGGGCCGCTGACCAGCAAGGGCATGTCCACGACGACGGCCGCGGTGCTGTCGTACTTCGCCAATCGTCACTGGTCGTTCGCGCACCGCGCGCGGACGGGGGTGAAGCGCGAGCTGCCGCTGTTCATCGTCCTGTCCGCGATCGGTCTCGGCATCGCCGAGGGCTGCCTCGCGTTCAGCTACTACGGCTTGCACCAGCACTCCACGCTCGCCGAGAACGTGAGCGCCAACGGCTTCGGTCTCGTCCTCGGGACGATCTGGCGGTTCTGGTCGTTCAAGCGCTGGGTCTTCACCGCGGCGGTGGCCGACGAAGAGGTCCTCGTCTCCGCTGCCACCTGAACGCAGCCCTGCGGCGTGGTCAGACCGGGGTGACCCCGTGGCGGCGGCGCGGAGGGGTCCGGTCCTTGCCCGCCGCCGCGGCGTACCGGCGTACCAGCTCGGCGCGCAGCTCCTCGGGCTCGATGACGGCGTCGACGACCAGCTCGCTCGCGAGCCGCACGATGTCGATGTCGCTCTCGTACGCGGCCCGCTGCTCGGCGACGAACGCCTCCCGCTCCCCCTCGGGCAGCGCCGCGATCTTGTTCGCGTAGACCGCGTTGACGGCGGCCTCGGCACCCATCACGGCGATCTTCGCGGTCGGCAGCGCGATCGTCGCGTCCGGTTCGAAACCCGGGCCGCACATGGCGTACAGCCCGGCGCCGTACGCCTTGCGGACCACCACGCAGATCTTCGGGACGGACGCCTCGGCGATCGCAGTGATCATCTTTGCGCCGTGCCGGATGATGCCCTGCTTCTCCACGGCCGTACCGACCATGAAGCCGGGGACGTCGGACAGGAACAGCAGCGGGACGTTGAACGCGTCGCACAGCTGCACGAACCGGGTGGCCTTGTCCGCGGAGTCCACGAACAGCACGCCGCCCTTGAACATCGGGTTGTTCGCGACCACCCCGACCGGGCGCCCCTCGAGCCGGCCGAACCCGACGACTACCTCGCGGGCCCACAGCGCGTGGATCTCGAAGAAGGAGCCCGAATCGACCAACCCGCGCACGTACCGGCGCATGTCGAACGCCTGCCGCTCGGACTCCGGGACAAGCGTGCGCAGGCCGATCGCCTCCGGGTCGGCCGGCGCCGTCACCGGCGGTGTCTGCTCGAAGTTCGTCGGCAGGTACGAGAGGTAGGCGCGCACGGCGGCGAGCGCCTCGTCCTCGGTCTTCGCGAGGACGTGGCCCACGCCCGACTCGGCGCAGTGCACGCGAGCGCCGCCCATCTCCTCGAGCGTGGTCCGCTCCCCCGTGACCATCTGCACCATCCGGTCGGAGCCGAGGTACATCGACGCGTTCCCCTCGACCATCACGACGATGTCGCAGAACGCCGGGATGTACGCGCCGCCGGCGGCGCTGGGGCCGAACAGCGCGCAGACCTGCGGGACCGAGCCGCTGGCGCGCACCTGTAGCTGGAAGATGTGCCCGGCGCCGCGGCGGCCCGGGAACAGGTCGACCTGGTCCGTGATCCGCGCGCCGGCCGAGTCGACCAGGTAGACCATCGGGACGCCGGTCGCGTACGCCCGCTCGATGACGCGGATGATCTTCTCGACGGTCCGGGCGCCCCACGAGCCCGCCTTCACCGTGGAGTCGTTGGCCATCAGCGCGACCGGCCGCCCGTCGACGCTCGCGACGCCGGTCACGACGCCGTCGGCCGGCAGATCCCCGGCGAGCACGTTCGCCAGCTGGCCGTCCTCGACGAACGACCCCGGGTCGACGAGCCGGGCGATGCGCTCGCGGGCGGGAAGCTTGCCCTTCGCGGCGTTGGCCTCGTGGTACTTCCGCGCTCCGCCGGCGGTCACCTTCTCGCGCAGATCTGTGATGGGCTGGTCGTCGGACACGGGACGGAGCCTAGATGCGGACGGTGTGGGCGGCGGTCGCGCTCGCGGCTCTCGCCGTGCTGGCGGCGTGCGGTGGATCGTCGCCGCCGGCAACGCCGAGCAGCAGCTCTCACAGCCACTCGCCCGGCCCGCAACCGGAGGTGGGCCTCGCCGACGGCGCCGATGTCGGTCAGTACCACGGGGACGCCCGACACACCGGTGCGTACCAGGGCGTGGCTACGCCCACGTCGCTGGCAGTCGGCTGGAACCGCGAGCTCGACGGCGCCGTCTACGCGCAGCCTCTGGTGGTGGGCGGCCTCGCGATCGTGGCGACCGAGAACGACACCGTCTACGGCCTGGACGCGGGGACCGGCGCAATCCGCTGGCAGACCCACGTCGGCACCCCGCAGCAGGCATCGGCACTGCCCTGCGGGAACATCCGGCCCACGGTCGGGATCACCGGGACCCCGGTCTACGTCGCGAGCACCGGCCGGATCTACTTCGTGGCCGAGGAGGACGGTCCGAAGCACGAGCTGATCGCCGTCGACGCCAGGACGGGGGCCGTCGCCCTGCGCCAGAACGTCGACCTCGGCGCGGCGGGCACGAAACCGGACGCCATGCAACAGCGGTCGGCTCTCACGACCGCGAACGGCCGCGTCTACCTGACGTTCGGCGGCCGGGACGGCGACTGCGGCACCTACCGGGGACAGGTCATCGGCGTGCCGCTCGCCGGCGGCACGCCGGTCTCGTACACGGTGCCGACCGCCCGGGAAGCGGGCGCGTGGAACGCGATGGGCCCAGCCGTCGACGCGGCAGGGGACATCTTCGTGTCGGTCGGCAACGGCGCCGCCGGCGAGGACCCCGGGCACAAGGACGACCCGTACGACCACTCGGACGCGGTGCTGAAGCTCTCCCCGACGTTGCAGCTGCTGGACTTCTTCGCCCCGGCGAACTGGCGCACCCAGAACGCCGGTGACGTCGACCTCGGCTCCACCGGGCCGACGCTGCTCGCCGACGGACTGTTGCTGGCCATCGGCAAGAGCCCCACCGTGTACGTCACCCGGCAGGCTGCGCTCGGGGGCATCGGCGGCCAGCTGTCGGCCACCGGCGTCTGCGCTGGCTACGGCGGTACGGCCCAGGCTGGAGCGACCGTCTACCTGCCCTGTACGGACGGCGTCCGCGCCGTGACCGTCTCCGGCACCGGCACGGTCAGCACGCGCTGGCACGCCGCCGAAGCGGTGAATGGCTCGCCGGCGCTCGGCGGCGGCGCGGTGTGGGTGCTCGACAAGAGCTCCTCGACGCTGCATGCCCTCGCCGCAGCGACCGGCAAGGATCTGGCCTCGGTGCGGCTCCCGGCTCCGGTGACCCGCTTCGCCACCCCCGCACTGTCGGGTCATGCGGCCTACGTCGGCACCGAGCAGGGGGTGACCGCGGTCGCCATCTCCGGACCGCGCCGGATCGGTCAGACCTGAGCCGGGCGAGCGGCCTCCCCGTGAGGCGGTCGCCCGGCATTCCACGGGACGCGCGCACGGACGGACCACAGGCCGGCCAGCGCGTACTCCCCCGCCGCCAGCGCCATGATCGAGAAGCTGGGTGGCAGGACAGGGTAGGCGTACGAGAGGCCGATGCCCGCCCACATCGCCGCCAGGGCCAGGAGCCCGGACAGGGTGAGCGCCCGCCAGGGCCGGGCGGTGAGGTGCATCGCGGCGGCGCTGGGTGCGGCCAGCAGGCCGAACAGCAGCAACGCGCCGACCGCCTGCGACGCCTCGGCCGCCGACGCGCCGACGATGCCGAGGAACAGCGGGCCGAGCAGGCGGACGGGGACGCCGCGTGCCGCCGCGACGGCCGGGTCGAGCGAGGCGAACAGCAGGGGGCGGGCCACGAGCAGCAGCAGGACCGCGAGCGCCGCGGCGACGGCCACCGCCGTCACGACACCACCGGACGACAGGCCGAGGACGGAGCCGAACAGCACGTGGACGGTCGCGTCCGCCTCGTCGCCGGCGCCGTGCCGGCTGAAGTACGCCGCGAAGAACGTGCCGAGGCCCAGCACCCACACGAACGTCGTCCCGATCACGACGTCGTCGGCCGGGGCGCGCCCGCCGAGCAGACCGAGTACGACGCCGACCGCGACGGTAGCCGCGAACAGGCCGAACCGCAGGTCCACGCCGGCGGCGAGCGCGGCGGTCGCGCCCGCGTACGACACGTGCGACAGCGCGTCCCCGGCGAAGACCTGACCCCGCAGGACGACGAACCAGCCGACGAGCCCGCACAGCACGGCGATGGCGCCGCCCGCGATCACCGCGTGCAGCTCGGCCGGCTGGGCCAGCAGGTGCGCGATGCCGGTGATCATGCCGCCCGCCCCCGCCGGTCCGCCGCAGCCCGCCAGCCGGCGGCCAGCACGAACGCGGCGAACGCGAACGTGGTCACCCAGAACCCGATCGGGTACGGGGAGAAGAACGCCACGGACTCCCCGAGCCACGTCACCGCCAGCCCGATCACGACCGACAGCGCCAGCCCGAACGCGGGCCGCGCCGTCAGCCGCGCGGCCGCGGCCGCCGGGGCGACCAGGAGGGCGAACACGAGCAGCGCCCCGGTGATCTGCGCCGCGCCCGCGGTGGCGATGGCCAGCAGCAGCAGGAACGCGACCGACAGGATGCCCACCGGCACCCCGCGGGCGCGTGCCACGGCTGGGTCGACCGAGGCGAACAGCAGCGGGCGGCCGATGGCGAGAAGCCCGCCCAGACAAGCGATCCCCGCGACCAGCAGTGCGATGACCTGATCGGCTGTCACGCCGATGATCGACCCGAACAGCCGGCCGTCGAGGGACGAGGTGAACCCCGGACTGAGGCTGGAGAACAGGAAGCCCAGCGCCAGCACCAGGGCCTGGGTCGTCCCGATCACCGCCGATTCCTCACCTGCCGTAGCGGCCGCTCGGCTCGAGGGAACGGCTCCCAGCACGAGCGCGGTCACGATGCACGCGCCGAAGTACCCGACCGCGACGTTCCAGCCCGCGAGGGTCGCGAGAGCGGCCCCCGGCACGCCGACCACGGCGAGCGTGTGACCGGCGAACGACTGCCTTCGCAACACCATGAACCAGCCGACCGCGCCCGCGACGACGGCGACGATCGCGCCCGCTCGCAGGGCGTTGGTCATGAACGGGTACGCCAGCATCTGCCGGAGGTCGTAGACCAGGTCCCAGCTCGGCTCGACGCTCATCGGTGCTGGTGCGGCACACCGCCGTGCTCGGGATGCAGGTCCGGCTGGCCGACCACGACCAGGCGCCCGGCGCGGTCGCGCAGCACGTCGACGGGCGTGCCGTAGAGCCGGGTGAGCGTCTCGGCCTCGATCACCTGCTCCGGGGGCCCCATGACGGCGGCGCCGTGCGCGAGGTACACGACCTGGTCGAGGTACGGGAGGATCGGGTTGACGTCGTGCGCGACCAGCAGCACCGCGACGTGCTCGGCCCGGCAGACCGACTGCACCAGCGCGCTCACCCCCGCCTGGTTCGTCACGTCGAGGCTGTCGAGCGGCTCGTCCAGGATGAGCAGCTCTGGGCGGCGAACCAGAGCCTGGGCGATGAGCAGTCGCTGCTGCTCCCCCCCGCTGCACTGGCCGATCGGACGCCCCGCGTACGCCTCGGCGCCGACGAGCGCAGTCACCTCCTCGACGCGCTCGCGGGCGAGACGAGAACCCTTGCGTCCCAGCGGAATTCCCCACCTGTCGCCGTCCCAGCCAAGGCGGACCACGTCGACGCCGCGGATGCGGGCTGCGGGGTCGAACGACCGTCGCTGCGGCAGGTAGCCGATGCGGTCGGAGCGCTGCCCGGGCGCGGCGCCGAGAACTTCGATCCGCCCGGATGCGACCGGGTGCAGCCCGAGGATGGCGCGAAGCAGCGTGGACTTGCCGGCGCCGTTCGGCCCGAGGACCGCGACGAACCGGCCGCGCCCGACCGTCAGGCTGACGTCGGACCAGATGGTCCGCCCCCCGGCGCGGACCGCGACGTCCTCCAGCCTCAGGGCGGCGGAGTCCTGCCGCCGCATGGTGTTTGCCGCCGCCGAGCCGCGGGCCGTCACCGGCCGGTCGCCTGTCGGAGCGCGGCCTGCAGCGCCGTGAGCTGCCGTACCTGCCACTGCTGGAAGGTGGCGTGGGCGGGGGTCAGGGTCTCGGTGACATCGACGATCGGGATGCCCGCCGACCGGGCGGCGGCGGCCTGCCGCTGGACGTCGGGTGTCACGTTCTGCGTGTTGAGCACGTACACGGCGATGTGCCGGTCCGCGATCTGCCGCGCGATGGTGGCGGTGTCTGCCGACGACGGGTCGGTGCCCTCGCTGATGGCGCGCAGGAACGTGGGGGGCGTCACCAGGTGGAGGCCGAGAGCGGTGGCCAGCGGCACGACGATGGACTCGCTGGCGCCGATCGGCACGCCCGCGTACCGCGTCCGGATGGCGTCGACGAGTGCGTCGTACGACGCGAGCCCGGGGCCGAGGAACTGCTGCTCGCGCGCGCGGAAGTAGTCCGCGTGCTCGGGCGCCGCGGCGACGAGCGCGGCGGTGATGGCGGCGGCGACCGTGCGGACGTCCGCCGGGTCGTACCAGCGGTGCGGGTTCCCGTCGGCGGGGGTGCGGGTGACCGTGCCGACGTCCACCACCTGCCGGTGGGCACTGCGGTCGGCGGCGACGGCCTTGGCGGCCCAGGCGTCGTAGCCCACACCGTTCTCGACGAAGACGGCCGCGTCCGCGATCGTGCGCGCGTCCGCGGGAGTCGGCTCGTAGTCGTGCGGGTCGGTGTTGGGGTTCGAGATGATCGAGGTGGCCCGGACCTGCGTCCCACCGAGCTGAGCGAGCACGTTGCCCCAGGCATCGATGCTCGCCGCGACCGGAAGCGGGCCGCCGGACCGCTGCTGGGCCACCGACCGGCAGCCGGCCAGCGAGAACGAGACGGCCACGACCGCCACCGAGGTCGCGACCGCCGTGATCGTCCAAGGAGGTCGGCGCACGACCCGACTGAACGCTAGATGGAAATGATTGTCAACTCCGCTTGCGGGCGCGATGCCGTGAGCAGAGCCCGAACACCTCCACCGTGTGCGAGATGTCGGTGTAGCCCGCCTCCGTGGCGACCCGCTCGGCCCACTCCTCGACTGCCGGACCCTCGACCTCGACGCTGCGCCCGCACTGCCGGCACACGACGTGGTGATGGTGGCGGCTGTCGGACACCGCCTCGCCGCACAGCCGGAACTGGGACTCCCCGTCGTCCCGGTGGACCACGTCCGCGCGGCCGGCCTCGGCGAGGCTGTTGAGGTGCCGGTAGACCGTGGTGAGGCCGATGCCGTGGCCGCGGCCGCGTACCTGGGCGAAGACCTCCTGCGCGGTGAGGAAGCCGTCCGCGTCGCGGAGCACCTCTTCCACCGCGACGCCCTGGCGGGTTGCCCGCCGCACCTCGGTCGCCACCGGGACAGACAAGCACACCCGGTTCCGGATGCGTGAGTGGCCGGATTGCCGGGTAACTCCCAGGTTGCGCGAACTGTCCACCGACCGACCCCCTGGCTGTGAGGGATCCGCGTGCTCTGTCTTCCCGTCCGCGTCGAGAGCGCCGGTCAAGCGCGCCGTGCCCTGGATCATGACCTCACCGCCCGGGGCATCGAGGGCGGCGCGCGGGACGACCTGCTGCTCATCGTGTCGGAACTCGTGACCAACGCGATCCGGCACGGTCAGCCGCTCGGCTGTGACGGCACGGTGCACGTCGGCTGGACCGTCGGCGACCGCGGCGTCGCCATCGAGGTCACCGACGGCGGCGAGGGACTGCCGAAGGCGTCGGCCTCGGGCACGGAGCACGAGAGCGGTCGCGGGCTCGCCCTCGTCGACGCGCTCTCGACCCGGTGGGGCGTCGCCCACGACGCCACCCCGGCCACCACCGTGTGGGCCTGCGTCGCCCATCCCCCGGTGGGCTAGTCGCGGCGCGCGCCGGCGGTCAGATCCAGCCCGCCCGCTGGGCGAACCGGCATAGCTCGTGCCGCTTGGCACGCGAGCGGTCGCCGGTCAGCCCGGCCTTCGCGTACACGCGCCGGAGCGCCGCCTTGATCGCCTCGGCCGCGTCGGGGGTGCCGAGGCGCACCGCGATCTCGAGGTTGGTCGCCGGCTCGCCGCCCGCCAGCCAGGGCTCGGCGAGGCACGCGACCACCTGATGCTGGAACGGCGACAGGCCGAGAGCCGCGTACGCACGGTCGGTCTCGAGGCTGCTGGTGCGGTCGACGTCGTCGAGCTCGGCGGGGGACAGCACGACCAGCTCGACCGCTCCGAGCAGGACGCGGTCCTCGTGCCGCAGCGGGAACGGGTGGCCGACCGTGAGCCTGCTGACGTTGACGCGGGTGCCGTTGCGGCTACCGAGATCCTCGACGTACCAGCGACCGGGCCGGCCACGCACCACCGCGTGCTCGCGGCTGACCGACGGCTCGTCGACGGTGACCTCGCATGACGGGCTCCGGCCCAGGCGCAGGCCGTCACGGAGCGGCACGAGATCGCCGCCGGGCAGTCGCAGGCACTCGCTCACCGCGCCATCCTCCCCACCCTCGCGCCGGGTGGCGACCCGGCCTCGCGGACGAAATCTGCCAAACTGCGCACTCGGTCACCGCTGCGACAGCGGGCCCGACGCAGCGGCGGGAGACGATCATGATGGGTACGCGGCGCCTCGCCGCCCTCCTGGTCGCGGTCGCGGCCCTCGCCGCGGCGGCCGTCCAGGCCTGGCCGGCGCCGGTCGCCGCCGCCAGCCCCGCCCCCGCCCCCGCCCCGACGGTGACGGCCAGCGCGAGTCCGGCGTTGGCGCAGGACGCACCTGACCCCGACATCGTCCGCGTCGGGTCCACGTTCTACGCGTTCACGACCGGCACCACGTGGGGCAACCGGATCGGCATTGCCACGTCGACCAGCGCCGACCCGCGGACCGGCTGGTCCGCGCCGCCGGGCAGCACCGCGATCCCGGCCATACCCCCTGCTCCCTGGCAGGTGAAGGACACCTCCACGTCGCCGGGGGTGTTCCAGGTGGGCGGCACCTGGATCATGTTCTACGACGCGGTGGTCGCGACCCCCGGAGCGGGCCAGGGCAAGTACTGCCTGAGCGTGGCGACCGCGGCGAAGGTCACCGGCCCGTACACGGACTCCTCGAGCGGTCCGCTGGTGTGCCAG
>DASVGV010000127.1:0-23947 GCA_036379355.1 Mycobacteriales bacterium
CGCACGTACGTCGATCGGGGGTAGGGCTATTCGACATCGCGCTCTCGGCATTGCGCTTTCGGCATCGTCGCGGCGACGAAATCTGGGCGGCCGGTCAGTCCGAAGGGATCTGGGCCATCCGCGCGAGTGGACCGGCCGACGCGAGTGTCCTGGCGGCCGGCCGGAGCAGCTCGCGCAGCCGCAGCGACGTCTCGGGCCCGAGGACGCGCCACGGCTCGGCCGACAGCTCGTTGGTGCGGTCCTCCACCTGCTGCCGGGTCAGGCGGCCCTGCTCGGTCAGCGCGCCGTCCGCGGTCAGTTCGCCGCGAGCGACAAGGCGCTCTCGGGCCGCGGCGAAGGCGTCGGCGCTCCAGCCGCGTGAGGTCCGGAGCAGCTCCTCGGTCAGCGACTCCTCGGCCGCGGCGTGGATGACCAGGACCTCGCACGGGTCGGTGCCGTCAGCGGCGAGGAGGGCCACATGCCCGTCGCCGCGCCACTCGCGCAGCAGGGTGGCGTAGTGCCACAGCAGGCGGATCGGGTCGGTAGGCGCGGGGATGTCGGCGTGCGCCGCATAGAGCGGCCGGCCGGCGGCGAGCGGCTCGATGACCGAGACCGCCTGTGCCAGCAGGGTGTTCGCCTCGTCGACGACGGCGCCGTCGGTGCAGATAGGGGCGAGGGTGTCGGCCGCCGCGGCGTACCGGGCCTCGATCATCTGATCGGGGGTGGTGTGTTGCCAGGCCGCGGGTAGGCAGGAGGCGACCAGCGCCGGACAGAAGTTGAAGAACGTCGCGACGACCGGGCCGGCGCCGACGGCGCCGAGCGCCGCGCCGCGGCTGGCGAAGTACTGGGCCCGGCCGGTGAGACCCGCTTCCTCGTACCGTCGGGCGGCGCCGGGGTCGAAGTAGATGAACCCGTGCAGCGTGGTGAGGATGCGGTGCAGCTTGCGGGCGTCGACGGCCGCCTGGTCGGTCACGGACATCCCGGCGGCGTTGACGGTCATGCCCGGACCCTAGCCATGCCTCGGGGTCGGCCGGCGACCGACCGTTGGGCTACGCGTAGACCACCCGCAGCGTCCGCCGGACCCGGCCGATGATGTCCTGCACGTGGTCATGGCTCGCAGCGAGGCCGTGCACGGCGACGACGTACGACTGCGAGCCGTCCCGCCAGTCCAGGAGATCACCGGGACGCCGGTTCAGCGTGACGTCGCGGACGCCGGTGACCTGGGACGCCTCGGTCAGGCCGGCGACCGAGGCGAGCGCCCGAGCCGACGTGGGCGGTTGCACGAAGAACGAGAAGGCGACCCCCTCGGCCGGCAGCGGGCCGCCGGCGCTCACGGGTCGGCCGAACGCGGCGTCGGCGACAGCGCGGAGCAGGGAGCAGCCGGTGGCCCGCTCGACCGCCACCGGGATGCCACCTCCGCCCAGCCGGCCGTTGACCTCGATGACGCGTGGTCCGGCAGAGGTGAGCTTGATCTCCGTGTGCAGTCCACCGACCCGGACGCCCAGGGCGCGGACGGCCCGCTCCGCCAGGTCCAGCACCTGCGCCAGCAGCGGCTCCTGCAGGGTGGAAGGGACGAAGTTGCCGGTCTCTCGGAATGCCTCGGCCAGCGGCAGCTTCCCGGTCACGGCGACAGGGCAGATCCCGTCGACGCCGGCGACACTCTCGACGGAGACGTAGTCCGCGACCGGGCGTGCGCGCCGCGGCCACCCGTCGGGCAGGTACTCCTCGATGACGAGGTCGACGTCGGCGCCGCCGGACCGTTCTTCGACCGCATGCAACGCTTCCCGCAACGCGGGTGAGTCGGCCACCCGATAGGTGTCGCGGCTCGCTGCTCCCGACTGCGGCTTGAGCACCGCCGGAAACCGCACGGAGTCGAGGACGTCGCGAAGCAGGGACTCGCCGCACGGGATCCGCACGGCCCGGTTCCCGGGCACGGGAATCCCGGCCGCCTGCAAGGCAGCGCGTTGGGCGGACTTGTCGTTGAGCCGCAGCGCGGTCTCGGCCGTATGGAACGGAAGTCCCATCTCGGCAGCGACCAGCGCGGTCGACTCGAGCTGGTCGTCGCTCAGGGCAACGATCCCGTCCGGGGCCAGTTCCGCGAGCGCCCGCGCGGCGTCGCCCGGACCCTTGCCGGTGACGTCCACGACCTCGCCGAGTCGCCTGAGCAGCTGCAGCGAGCTGTCGGTGCCGGCCACCGCCCGGTCCACCACCCAGATCGTCCGCCAGGATCCCTGCCCCTTGGCGATGACCCGCAGCGGCGCGACAGCCTGCGGGTGATAGCGAACCGCCAGTCGGGGCAGCGCGCCGCCGGGTCCGCGATCAGTGCTCACCATTTCGTCATCTCGAGTGCTGTCCCCCTCCTGGACGTCGCCGCTGACCCGGCTACGTCAGTGCCAGGGCCGCGGCCAGGTCGTCCAGCAGGTCGTCGGCGGTCTCCAGGCCGACCGACAGCCGAACGAGGTCGGCCGGCACCTCGAGCGCCGACCCCGCGACCGAGGCATGCGTCATGCGGGCGGGGTGCTCGACGAGCGACTCCACCCCGCCGAGCGACTCGCCGAGGGTGAACACCGACAGCGCCGCGCACACGTCGAGCGCGGCCTGCTCCCCGCCGGCCAGCCGGAACGAGACCATGCCGCCGAAGTCGCGCATCTGCCGGGCCGCCACGTCGTGGCCGGGATGGGTGGGCAGGCCGGGCCAGAGCACCTGCGCGACAGCCGGATGCGCGGAGAGCGCGGTCGCCACCAGCCGGGCGTTCGCGCAGTGCCGGTCCATCCGTACGCCGAGGGTCTTGATGCCGCGCAGTACGAGGAAGCAGTCGAACGGGCCGGGCACCGCGCCCATCGCGTTCTGGTGGAACGCGAGCCGCTCCCCCAGCTCGGCGTCCGCCACGACCAGCCCCCCGCCGACCACGTCGGAGTGGCCGCCGAGGTACTTCGTCGTCGAGTGCACGACGACGTCCGCGCCGAGGGACAGCGGCTGCTGGAGGTACGGCGACGCGAAGGTGTTGTCCACCACGAACAGCGCGCCGGCCGCCCGCGCGAGCCCGGAGACCGCGGCGAGATCGGCGACTCCCAGCAGCGGGTTGGACGGCGTCTCGCACCAGATCACCTTGGTACGAGCGGTGATCGCCGCCGCGACCGCGTCGGGGTCGGACATGCGGGCCGGCGTGAACGTGATCCCCCAGCGGGCGCAGACCTGCGCGAACAGCCGGTAGGTGCCGCCGTACGCGTCGTCCGGGACGACCGCGTGGTCTCCGGGCGCCAACACGGTCCGCAGCAGGCAGTCCTCGGCGGCCAGGCCGGACGCGAATGCCAGGGCACGCGCGCCACCCTCCAGCGCGGCGAGGCACTGCTCCAGCGCGTCACGGGTCGGGTTCGCCGAGCGGCTGTACTCGTACCCCGACCGCAGGCCGCCCACCCCGTCCTGCGCGAAGGTCGATGTCGCATAGATCGGCACGTTCACCGCGCCGGTGCGCGGATCGGGCTCCTGCCCGGCGTGGATGGCGAGCGTCTCGAAGCCGGGCATGGCTGAGAGGCTAGCGAGGTGACCACGGCCGCCCTGCTCACCGACCGGTACGAGCTCACGATGCTGGACGGCCTGATCGCCGCGAGCCGGCACGAGCAGCCCGCGGTGTTCTCCTCGTTCGCGCGCCGGCTGCCGCGGGGGCGGCGGTACGGCGTGGTGGCGGGCACCGGCCGGCTCGTCCCGATGGTCGCGGACCTCCGGTTCGACGACGCCGCCGTCGACTGGCTCCGGCGCGAGGACGTGGTCTCGGCGCAGACCGGGGAGTTCCTGCGCGGCTTCCGTTTCTCCGGCGACGTCGAGGGCTACGCCGAGGGCGAGCCGTACGTCGCGGGCTCGCCGCTGCTCACCGTGCGCGGCCCGCTCGGCGAGTGCCTGGTCCTCGAGACGCTGGTCCTGTCGGTGCTGAACCACGACAGCGCGGTCGCGGCGGCCGCCGCGCGGATGCACTGCGCCGCCCGCGGCCGGCCGCTCATCGAGATGGGCGCGCGCCGGACCCACGAACAGGCCGGCGTCGACGCGGCCCGCGCCGCCTGGCTCTGCGGCTTCGATGCCACCAGCGACCTGGAGGCCGGCGCGCGCTACGGCATCCCGACCACCGGCACGGCGGCGCACGCCTTCGTGCTCGCCTTCCCCACTGAGGCGGACGCGTTCGCCGCGCAGATCCGCACGCAGGGTCTCGGCACGACGCTGCTCGTGGACACGTACGACATCGACGAGGGCATCCGTACGGCCGTGCGCGTCGCCGGGCCGGGACTCGACGCGATCCGGATCGACAGCGGGCCGGCCGCGGAGGGGGCACGGCGCGCCCGCGCCCTGCTGGACTCCCTCGGTGCGACCTCGACCCGGATCGTGCTGACCGGCGACCTCGACGAGTTCGTGATCACCGAGCTGGCCGGGGCGCCCGCGGACGCGTACGGCGTCGGCACCCAGCTCTCGACCGGCAGCGGGCGGCCGACGGCGGGGCTCGTCTACAAGCTCGTCGAGACGGGCGGCCACCCGGTCGCGAAGCTGTCGGAGGGGAAGGCGGACCCGGGGGGCGCGCGGCGCGCCTGGCGCCGCACCGTCGACGGGCGGGCGACCGAGGAGGTCGTGCTCCCCGACGGGGCCGAGCCGCCTGCGGGACCGGGAACCCTGCGACCACTGACCGTGCCGTACCTGACGGGCGGCGAGCCGGTCGCGTTGCCGACGCTCGCGGAGAGCCGGGCACACCACCTCCGGGCGCGCGCCGAGCTGCCCGCCGACGCGCTTCTCGTGGCAGGCGGACCCGAGGCGTTGCCCCTCGTACCACCCCTCTGAGGGTTAGAGTCGCCTCCAAGTGGCTGGCGTGCGCCGGCTGCGGCGCACGGGGGCCCCGGCCGCGGAGGGTGCGGCCGGGCCTCCTGTGCGACTTCGACCCCATCCCCCTCCCGCCGAGATGCGTCCCTGTGCCACATCTCGTCGCCCACGGCGTGCTTTTGCCGCATCTCGGCGGGATCGGGGCGGGCTTTCGTACGGACGCGGGTCCCCGTACGGGGGGTCAGCGGGCGGCGAGGTAGCCGAGCAGGTCCTGCCGGGTGATGACGCCGCTCGGGCGGCCGTCGGTGTTCACGACCGCGGCGCCGGCGTGCTCGAGCGCGTGCAGCGCCGCGCTGACCGGCTCGCCGGCGCCGATGGACGGCAGCGGCGGCGACATGTGCTTCTCCAGCGGGTCCGCGAGCTGTGCGGTGCCGGTGAACAGCTCGTCGAGCAGGTTGCGCTCGATGATCGAGCCGACCACCTCGGCCGCCATCACCGGCGGCTCGTGCTGCACCACCGGCAGCTGCGAGACGCCGTACTCGCGCAGGATGTCGATCGCCTCGCGCACGGTCTCGACGGGGTGGACGTGGACGAGCTGCGGCAGGACGGAACCCTTGCGTGCCAGCACATCCGCGACGGTGTCCTCGGCCGAGCCGCGGTCGAGGAAGCCGTAGTCGGCCATCCAGTCGTCGTTGAAGATCTTCGACAGGTAACCGCGCCCGCCGTCAGGCAGCAGCACCACGACGAGAGCGTCGTCCGGCAGGTCGCGGGCGACCTCGACCGCCGCCACGACCGCCATGCCGCAGGAACCGCCGACCAGCAGTCCCTCCTCGCGCGCGAGCCGCCGGGTCATGACGAACGCGTCCCGGTCGGACACCGCGACGATCCGGTCGGGGACGGTCCTGTCGTACGTCTGCGGCCAGAAGTCCTCGCCCACGCCCTCGACGAGGTACGGCCGGCCCGTACCGCCGCTGTAGACCGACCCCTCCGGGTCCGCTCCGACGACCTGCACCGGCCCCTGCTCCTTGAGGTAGCGGCCGACCCCCGAGATCGTGCCCCCGGTGCCGACGCCCGCGACGAAATGCGTCACGCGGCCGTCGGTCTGCGCCCAGATCTCGGGCCCGGTGGTCTCGTAGTGCGAGCGCGGGTTGTCCGGGTTCGCGTACTGGTCGGGCTTCCAGCCGCCCGGCCGCTCGCGCGCCAGCCGGTCGGACACCGAGTAGTACGACTCGGGGTGCTCCGGCGGCACGGCCGTCGGGCAGACGACGACCTCCGCGCCGTACGCCCGCAGCACGTCGACCTTGTCCTGCGACACCTTGTCGGGGCAGACGAACACGCAGTGGTAGCCGCGCCGCTGGGCGACGAGCGCCAGGCCGATGCCGGTGTTGCCGCTGGTCGGCTCCACGATCGTGCCGCCGGGGCGCAGCGCGCCGGACCGCTCGGCGGCGTCGATCATGCGGGTGGCGATGCGGTCCTTGACCGAGCCGCCCGGGTTCAGGTACTCGACCTTGGCGGCGACCGTGGCACCGATACCGTCGGTGACCGACGAGAGCCGGACCAGCGGCGTGTGGCCGATGAGGTCCAGGACGCTGTCGTGGATCTGCACGGCGCCGAGCCTATGCACAGGTCGCGGCGCGGGGACGGGAGGAGCGGGCGGTGCGGCGGGCTGCGGTGAGGGGGTCGGTGCTGGCCGGCGCGGCGGCGGGGCTCGGCGGTCTCGGCTACCGCCTGGCCCACCTGCTGGCCGCCCAGGGAGCCGCCGCCGACGGGCGGGTCCGGCCGTACGTCACCGCGGCGCCGCCTATCCGGGAGTTCTACGGCGACCCGGCCGACCCGCCGCTCACCCTCGCCGTGCTGGGCGACTCGTCGGCGCAGGGCGTGGGCGTCGCCGACTTCGACGACAGCCTCGGCGGCTGGCTCGGGCAGCATCTGGCGGCGCGCGGACGGTACGTCCGCGTGCTGTGCGTCGCCGAGAACGGCACCCGCGCCGAGCATCTCGACGAGCAGGTCTCCCGCGTGCTCCCGGAGCGGCCCGGCCTCGTCGCGATCTCGACCGGCGTGAACGACGTGCGGAATCGCTCGAACCCGTGGCGGGCGGCGCGGACCCTCGGGGCCGCGGTCGCCCGGCTCCGCGCGGGCGGCGCGACGGTCGTCGTCGGGACGACGCCGTACCTGGGCGTCCTGCGCCTCGTCGACCAGCCCCTGCGCGCCATCGGGCACCGGTGTTCGGTGCTGCTCGAACGCGAGCAGCTGCGAGCGGTGAGCGCCGCGGGCGGGACACCGGTGGCCCTGGGCCGGCTGCTCACGCCGCTCTTCGACGCCGACCTGTCGAACTTCGCGGCCGACGGGTTCCATCCCTCGCGCCACGGCTACGCGCTCATCGGCGAGCACATGCTTCCGGCGTTACTGTCAGGTCTGTGAGGACAGCGCCGCTCGTCGCGGGGACCGTGGTCGCCGCCGTCGTCGACCTGCTCGTGATCGAGGGCCTGCTCGCCTCCCGCCGCACGTACCTGCCGCCGGAGGGGGCCCCGGACGTGACCGGCACGTTCGGCGACCCGGCCGACCCGACCGTGCGGCTCGCGGTCCTCGGCGACTCGACGGCCGCCGGCCTCGGCGCCTCCGCGCCGCACACGACCGTCGGCGGCCAGCTGTCCGCACGCCTGGCGGCCGAGGGGCATCACGTCGTCCTCGAGGGCTTCGGCGTCTCCGGGTCCCGGGCGGGCGACCTCGGCCCGCAGGCGTCCCGCGCGCTGCTGTCGTCGCCCGACGTGGCGGTGGTGTTGGTCGGCGCCAACGACGCGACCCGCCTGTCCACCGGCGCGCGGATGGTCGTACCGCTCTCCGACGCCGTCCGCCGCCTGCGCGAAGCGGGCGTCCCGGTCGTGCTCGGCACCTGCCCGGACCTGCTCGGGCCGCGCGCGCTGCTGCGCCCGCTGCGCGATCTGCACGCGGCCGTCGGCCGCCGGGTCGCCGCCCGCCAGGCGGAGGCCGCCACCGCCGCCGGGGCGGTCGCGGTCGACCTCGGCCGGCTGACCGGGCCGGCGTTCCGCGCCGACCCGACGACGCTGGCCGAGGACCTCTACCACCCCTCGGACCGGGGCTACGCGCTCTGGGCCGACGCGCTGCTCCCCGCGCTGCGCGACGAGGTCGGCCGCCGCCTGCCCGCCGGCGGCGTCTGACTGCGCGGACCGGCCCGGCTGCTGACCGGTCCTAGACTGGACCGGTCAGCACGTCTGCCCTCCGGGGTGACGGCACCCGCCAGATGAAGGAGCCCCATGCCCGAGGCCGTGATCGTCTCAACTGCCCGTACCCCCATCGGCCGCGCCTTCAAGGGCTCGCTGAAGGACATGCGTCCGGACGACCTGGCGACCATGATCGTGCGTACGGCGCTGGACAAGGTTCCCGCGCTCGACCCGCACGACATCACCGACCTGCACCTCGGCTGCGGGCTGCCCGGCGGCGAGCAGGGCTTCAACATGGGCCGGGTCGTTGCGGTCAACCTCGGCTACGACTTCCTGCCCGGCACGACGATCACCCGCTACTGCTCGTCCTCGCTGCAGACCACCCGGATGGCGTTCCACGCCATCAAGGCCGGCGAGGGCGACGCGTTCATCTCGGCGGGCGTCGAGACGGTGAGCCGGTTCGTGAAGGGCAACAGCGACGGACTGCCCGACACCATGAACCCGATCTACGCCGATGCGCAGGCCGTGACCAAGGAGTACGAGCAGGGCGGCAAGGTCTGGCACGACCCGCGGGAGGACGGGCACATGCCCGACGTCTACGTCGCGATGGGGCAGACGGCCGAGAACGTCGCCGGCCTCAAGGGCATCAGCCGAGCCGAGCAGGACGAGTACGCCGCGCGGTCGCAGAACCTGTGCGAGAAGGCGATCGCCAACGGCTTCTGGGAGCGCGAGATCACGCCGGTGACCACGCCCGACGGCACGGTCGTCTCGAAGGACGACGGGCCCCGCCCCGGCGTCACCGTCGAGGGCATGGCCGGCCTCAAGCCGGTCTTCCGGCCCGACGGCACCGTCACCGCCGGCAACGCCTGCCCGCTCAACGACGGCGCCGCCGCGGTGATCGTCATGAGCGACACCAAGGCCAAGGAGCTCGGCATCACGCCGCTGGCCCGCATCGTCGCCACCGGCGTGACCGGCCTCAGCCCCGAGATCATGGGCCTCGGCCCGATCGGCGCGACCAAGCAGGCGCTCGCCAACGCCGGCATGAGCATCGGCGACATCGACCTGGTCGAGATCAACGAGGCGTTCGCCGCGCAGGTCATCCCGTCGTACCGCGAGCTCGGCATCGACATCGACAAGCTCAACGTCCACTGCGGCGCGATCGCGGTCGGGCACCCCTTCGGCATGACCGGCGCCCGCATCGCCGGCACCCTCATCAACGGGCTCCAGTTCGAGGACAAGCAGTTCGGCCTGGAGACGATGTGCGTCGGCGGTGGCCAGGGCATGGCCATGATCCTCGAGCGGCTGAGCTAGCCGGAACCTAGAGTCGGTCGCGGACGGCGCGGATCGCGGCGGTCGCGGCGGCCGCGACCGTAGGGCCGGCCGGCGCGGTCACGATCTCGCGGGTCAGCAGCGTGATCTGGTCACCCAGCGCGTGGTTGCCCAGCACGCGCGGCGCCGCGTCCGCGGGCTGGCCGGTCCCGGCACGTACGCCCAGCGCGGCGAGGTCTGCGACCAGCCGGCGCAGCATCTCGGCCCGCGACGTGCGGCGGTCCGGCCGCGCGGCGTACCACGCCGTGGTCGCACCTCCGAGCCGGCGCACCAGCCGTTCCGCCTCCCGCGTCAGCGCGGTGAGCACGTCGTCCGGCGGCACCCGTCGACCGTAGGGCACCGGCGGCTCCGGAGGCCCTTGCGCAGCCGGCCCCGGACCGGTCAGGCTCCGCGCAGGACGCTCACGCGGAGGTAGGGATGAACAACCCGGAGACGCACGCCAGCCTGCTCGCGCGGATCCCCGTCGTGACCGGTCGGGACGTCGGCCACTGGATCGCCTGCCTCGAGGCGGGTCCGGGACTGGTACGCGCGGACGAGCGGGCCCGGTGGCTCGCCGGCGAGCACACGCTGCCGCCGGCGTACGCCGCGGCGATCGTCCGCGAGCAGGACCTGCGCCGCGCCGCCGCCCGCCGCTGATCACCGGTCTGCTGCTCCCGTTCCCCTTGCGGCTGCGGGGCAGATACCTGCACGTATGCAGGTAACGAACGGCTTGGTAACGTCCGTCACAGGACGCAATCCCACCCGAGGCGAGGAGCAGGATCGGCATGAAGACAAAGGGCGCACTTCTCTGGGGGGTCAACCAGGAGTGGTCGGTCGAGGAGATCGACGTCGGCGACCCGGTGGCAGGCGAGGTGCAGGTCCGGCTTGCCGCGTCCGGGATGTGCCACTCCGACGAACACCTCGTCACGGGCGACACCCCGCTCCCGTCCTATCCCGCGATCGGCGGCCACGAGGGCGCCGGCACCGTCATCAAGGTCGGGCCGGGCGTCACCGACCTCGCCGAGGGCGACCACGTCGTCCTCGCGTTCATCCCTGCCTGCGGCAAGTGCCTGCCGTGCTCGACCGGCCATCAGAACCTCTGCGACCTCGGCGCGGGGCTGCTCGCCGGCACGGCCCTCGCGGACGGCACGTATCGGGTGACGGCCAAGGGCAAGGGTGTGCTGCCGATGTGTCTCCTCGGCACGTTCTCCCCGTACGTCACGGTCAACCAGGCGTCCGCCGTCAAGATCGAGCCGCACATCCCGCTGGACAAGGCCGCGCTCGTCGGCTGCGGCGTGACGACCGGCTGGGGCTCGTCCGTGCACGTGGCGGACGTGCGGCCGGGCGAGACCGTCGCGATCGTCGGCGTCGGCGGCGTCGGTATCAACGCGGTCCAGGGCGCGGCCGCCGCGGGTGCCGCCCGCGTCATCGCGATCGACCCGGTCGAGTTCAAGCGCGAGTCCGCCCTCAAGCTCGGCGCGACCGAGGCGTACGCGTCGGTCGAGGAGGCCATGGGTCCCCTGGGCGAGGCGACCTACGGCCGGATGTGCGACAAGGTGGTCATCACGATCGGCCGGCTGCACGGCGAGGACATCGCCGCCAGCCAGATGATCACCGGCAAGGGCGGCCGCATGGTCCTGACCGGCATGGGCAGCTTCGAGGACATGGACGCGAAGCTGAACATGGCGATCTTCACGCTCTACCAGCAGGACCTGCAGGGCGCGATCTTCGGCGGCGGCAACCCGCGCGCGGACATCCCGGCGCTGCTGAAGCTGTACGACCAGGGCATCCTCAAGCTCGACGAGCTGATCACCAAGACGTACAAGCTCGAGGACATCAACCAGGGCTACACCGACATGCGCGACGGCAAGAACCTGCGCGGCGTGATCATGTACGACGAGTCGGACTACTAGACCTCGACGCGCACGACGGGCCGGCCCTCCGGGGCCGGCCCTCGTCGTACCCCCGCCCTTCGCACCCCCCGGCCCCTCGTACCCCCGCCCCTCGTACCCCTGCCCCTATCTGTTGATCATGATGTTGCAGTCACCTGGGAACGCCGAACGTGACTGAAACATCATGATCAACAGGGAACGGGGCGAGGAACGGGGGCGGAAACGGGGCGGTCGGGTGGCGGGTGCGAGCCTCGGGTACGGCCGGAACGACAGGTGTTACGCGACCGGGCGCTCGGCGGGGCCGGTGTAGACCTGACGCGGACGGCCGATCTTGGTGTCGGGGTCCTCGATCATCTCGCGCCACTGGGCGATCCAGCCGGGCAGCCGGCCGATCGCGAACAGCACCGTGAACATCTTGGTCGGGAAGCCCATCGCCTTGTAGATCACGCCGGTGTAGAAGTCGACGTTCGGGTACAGGTGCCGCTCGACGAAGTAGTCGTCGGCGAGGGCGATCTCCTCGAGCTTCATCGCGATGTCCAGCAGCGGGTCGGGCTTGCCGAGCCGGTCCAGCACGTCGCGCGTCGCCTTCTTCACGATCGCGGCGCGGGGGTCGTAGTTCTTGTAGACCCGGTGCCCGAAGCCCATCAGCTTGACGCCCGGCTCCTTGTTCTTCACCCGCTCGACGAACGTCTCGACGTCGTCGTCGCTCTCGTGGATGCGCTGGAGCATCTCGAGGACCGCCTGGTTGGCGCCGCCGTGCAGCGGGCCGAACAGGGCGTTGACCCCCGCCGACACCGACGCGAACAGGTTCGCGTGCGACGAGCCGACCAGCCGGACCGTCGACGTCGAGCAGTTCTGCTCGTGGTCGGCGTGCAGCAGGAACAGCATGTCGAGCGTCTTCGCGACGACCGGGTCGACCTCGTACGGCTGGGCCGGGACGCCGAACGTCATCCGCAGGAAGTTCTCGACGTACCCGAGGGAGTTGTCCGGGTAGAGCGTCGGCTGGCCGATGGCGTGCTTGTACGCGTACGCGGCGATCGTCGGCAGCTTGGCGATCAGCCGGACGGTGGAGATCTCGACGTGCTCGGCGTCGAACGGGTCGAGCGAGTCCTGGTAGAAGGTCGACAGCGCCGAGACGGCCGACGACAGCACGGCCATCGGATGGGCGTCGGACGGGAACCCGTCGAAGAAGGTCTTGAGCTCCTCGTGCAGCAGCGTGTGCTCGTAGAGCCGGGCGAGCCACGTCTCCTTCTGCTGGGCGTCCGGCAGCTCGCCGTAGATCAGCAGGTACGCGGCGTCGAGGAACCGGACCTTCTCGGCCAGCTGCTCGATGGGATAGCCGCGATAGCGAAGGATGCCGGCCTCGCCGTCGATGTACGTGATCTTGGATTCACAGCTGGCGGTGTTCGCGAAGCCGCTGTCGAGGGTCACGTCCCCCGTCGTCGTGAGCAGCTTGCCGATCTTCAGACCGTTCGGCCCCTCGGTCGCGGGGGCGAGATCCAGCTGGAGGTTTCCCTTGGGGTGGGTGAGCTCGATGTCGGACACTGGTCAGTCCTTCGCAGACAGGTCGGGCACGGGGTCTCCGCGCTCTCCCCTCCACCCTAGCGACGCTGCCAGGCGTCCTGGTCCGCGACCAGTTGCCGTACGACGGCGGAGCCGGTCCCTCCGGCGACGTCGGCGACCGTCGTGTGCTCGAGCACCGCGCGGAGGTTGGCGCGGACCGCGACCCAGACGTCGCGCAGCCCGGCGGCGGGCCCCGGATAGCTGAGCGTCTCGGGGTAGTGCCCGGACAGTGTGGCGAGCGGCCCGTCGACGGCGCGCATCACGTCGGCAAGGGTGATCTCGGTGGCCGGCCGGGCGAGCAGGAAGCCGCCTTCGGCGCCGCGGACGCTGCGGACCAGGCCCGCGAGCCGCAGCTGGCCGAGGATGCCGGCCAGGAACGGCGCGGCGATCTCCTGGGCGGCGGCGATCCGGTCGGCCGGCAGCGGCCGGTCTCCGGCCGTGGCCGCGAGCTCCACGAGCGCGCGGACGGCATAGTCGGCCTTCGCGGGGATGCGCACCCGGCGAGTCTGCCCGGTCGCCCCGTCCGCCGTACCTCGGCCTCAGGCGACCTCGGTCAGCCGGCCGGAGTCGACGTCGAGGACGAACCCGCGGACGCCGTCACGGTGCGGCAGCCACGGGCAGGAGCGAAGCGCCTGCATCCCGGCGCGGACGTCCTCGGCGGGGTCGGTGAACGCGTGCGCCCGCCAGGACGGCGCGGACCCTTCGGCGGCGAGCTCGGTGGCCATCTCCTCATCGGTGTACGACGTCTGCCCGCAGCTGCTGTGGTGGACGAGCGCGATCTCGGTGGTCCCGAGCTTGCGCTGGCTGACGACGAGGGACCGGATCACGTCGTCGGTGACCACGCCGCCGGCGTTGCGCAGGACATGGACGGCGCCCGGCTCGACGCCGAACATGGCGCCGGTGATGCGCGAGTCCATGCAGGTGACGATGACGAGTCCGCGGGTGGGACGGCCGGACGCCGGCCGGTGGTGGGTGGCGTAGGAGTCGTTGGCGGTCAGCAGGTCGTCGATGGCGGTCACGTCCCGCAGTCTCGCACTGGCGCGGCCTGCGCCCGCGGCAGGCCCGGTGTCAGCTGGCCTTGGCGAGGGCCGTGACCAGCTCGCCCAGCTCGTCCTCGAGGAAGCCCGCCATGGCGTCCAGGTCGGGCACGAGCTCGCGGCAGGCGATCAGCCCGAAGTGCAGGTGGTCGCGGTAGCTCATCACCGTGATGTTGAGGCCTTGCCCGTCGGCGATCGCCGACAGCGGGTAGTACGCCAGCATCTCCGCGCCCGCGTAGTAGAGCGGCACGCTCGGGCCGGGCACGTTGGAGATGATCAGGTTGAACGGGTTGATGCGCTCGACGAGCCGCAGCCGCGCGGCCAGCCGGGCCGCCTGCCCGGCAAGGGCCGGCATCGCGAACTGGGTGATGTCCGACAGCAGGTCCGCGGGCAGCGCGCCGTGCTGCTCCTTGGCCGAGCGAGTGGCGACGGCGACGAGCCGCAGCCGCTCCAGCGGGTCGGCCTCGCCCGTCGGCAGGGCGGCGAGCATCGCGGACACCCGGTTGCCGAGGGTGCCCTTCTGGTCCTCCGTACGGACCGAGACGGGGATGGCGGCGACCAGTGGCGCGTCCGGCAGCGCGTCGTGGTGCAGCAGCCAGCGGCGCAGCGCCCCCGCGCAGAGCGCCATCACCACGTCGTTCACGGTGACTCCGGCGGACTGCTTGACCCGTTTGACCTCCGGCAGCGACACGTCGCAGAAGGCCCAGCGGCGGTGCGCGGTGATCGGCGCGTTCCACGGCGTGTGCGGCGCGCGCAGCTGCGGCCGCTCCAGCGTGGCCGACCGGCCGAGGCGCCGGTCGATGACGTCGTCGAGCAGGGGGATGCGGGGGCGGGCGGTCCCCCGCGCCAGGCCGGGGGCGGCGCGGACCAGGTCGAGGGACATCCGTACGGCCCGGGCCGGGTGCTGGGTCAGGGACAGCGCGCTGCGGGTGAGCAGGGTGACCGCGGACGGCACCGCCTCGGGCGGCGGGGGCGGCGCGGCGGCGGGCCTGTCGGGTTGGCGCGCGGTGTCCAGCAGCGCGGCCAGGATGTCCGAGCCCGACACCCCGTCGATGGCCGCGTGGTGCACCTTCGTGTAGACCGCCATCCGGCCGCCGGCCAGCCCGGAGATGAGGTACATCTCCCACAGCGGCCGGGCCCGGTCGAGCGGCCGGGCGTGCAGGCGGGCGGCCTGCTCGGCGAGCAGCGCATCGCTGCCGGGCGGCGGCAGCGCGATGGCTCGTACGTGGTACTCGATGTCGAAGTCCGGGTCCTCGATCCAGTACGGCTGGTCCAGGCCGAGCGGGACCGGGGCGAGCCGGCGGCGGAAGGGCGGGACGAGGTCGAGCCGCGACGCAACCACGTCCGTGAGCCGCTCGAGGGTGAGCGGTCCGTCACCCGTGTCGGGGTCGATCACGCAGATGCTCGCGATGTGCCCGAACACCGTCGACGTCTCCATGGCGAGGAACGCGCCGTCCAGACCGGTCAGCTGTTGCACGGGAACTCCTTCGCGCCAGCGGGAGATCAACGTACGCCGCAAAGCGAGGTGGATGCGGACCGATCGGGGATGGTGGACTCAGGGCTTGGGCAGTTGTCCGTCGGCCAGGGCGTGGGAGACGATCGGACCCCATTTCTCCAGGTACGCCAGGACGGACGGCGGCACGTGGGTCAGGGCAATCAGCTCGCTGACGTAGTTGGGGCCCAGGTCCTGGCGGGCGGTCGCGAGCGCGGCGGGATCGGTCGGGTCGGCCTTGAGAGCCATCAGGGTTGCCGCGGGAAGTGTGAAGGCGGGGTACTGCGTCACGATCTGCTGGACGCGCACAGCGGCAGCTATCAGTTCTGCCTGACTGACCGTCGTCGGCGATGTGGAAGCAGGCGACGGCGGTGAGGTGGCGTGCGTCGGGGCCTTCGGGCTTCCGGAAGTGGGGGCGACGGTGCCGCAGAAGTAGGCGATGAACTGGTTGTTGTCCTTGTTGGGAACGGGACTGCAGTGCTGGGTGATCCAGATGAGGCGCGGGTCGGTTGCCTGCCGGGTCTGCAGGACGAGATGGAACGTCCCCGCGCGGATCATCGACTGGATCTGGGGCAGTGTCGGGGCGGGGTCGTCGCCTGCGTAGCCCCCGATGGGCAGCACTTCGCGGCCGCTGACGTAGATGAACGGGGCGGCGAGCGCCGACGTCTGGGCGGCCATCAGGTCTGGGGCGCCGTACTGCGCGTTCTCCAGGCTCGGGACGAGCGCGGCGGCCGGTTGGATCGTGTCGAGGAACGTGCGCGTGGACTGGTCGACGGAGTGTGACTCGAACGGGGTGTCGAAGGGGCCCAGGCGGTCGGCCGCCAGAGAGACCGAGGCCACCGCCGGCACGAGCAACACCGCGATGAGCGCGGCGGCCATGCCGAGCAACGGGACCCCTGCCCCGCGCCTCCCGGCGATGGCGAGCGCGGCCGCCGTGGCCGCGCCGACCCCGACGATGATCGTCACGGGCAGCAGCCAGCCCGGCAGACCCGTTCCGTGCGGGGGCAACAGCCACGTGGTGTAGCCGACCGTCAGCAACGCGAGGGCCGCCACGACCGCCGCCACCGTCACCGATCGCCGGCGACTCGGCGCGGCGGATAACCAGGCAGCCGCGACCGCGATGCCCGTGCCGATCAGTCCCGCCACTGCCGGGGACAAGGCGGCGGCGTAGTAGGAGTTGATCGACGAGTCGCCGCTGAGAACCACGAAGAAGACGACCAGCCAGACGCCCCACAGCAGCAGTCCGGCCCGCAAGGGGTCCTCCCGCGGCGCGCGCCTGCGGGCCAGCAGCCCGATCACCAGGGTGACGGCGGCCACCGGAATCAGCCATCCCGCGTCGCGTCCGTACTCACCGCTCAGGAAGCGGTGCCATGACCCCGGGCCGGACAGGACGATGTGGATGCCGATGGCCTGGTTCAGGAGCTGGTTCGGGGAGACCTGATGCAGCCGGCCGAAGCCGTTGTACACGAACACCTGATGAAACAGCGAGTTGTCGGTGCTGCCGTCCACATAGGGCCGCCCGGACGCCGGTAGCAGGCTCACCAGGCTCATCCAGCTCAGCGACACAATCGCCGTGACGCCGGCCAGAGCAGCAAGGTGGGCGGCGCGCCGCCGGATGGACCGAGGACCACACAGCAGGTAGGCCGCACCGAGTGCGGGGAGCACGAGCCAGGACTCGATCATCTTCGCCTGGAAGGCCAGCCCGACCCACACGCCTGCCCACACGACATGGCGAGTCCGTCCGGTCAGCAGCGCGGACACCGTCGCGTTCGCGGCCGCAACGAGGAGCAGGACCATCAACGTGTCCGAGATGTTGCCCCGGTTCAGGGCCACCGTCGCCGGCGACAGCGCCAGCACGGCAGCGGCTGCGCCAGCCGCCATCGGCCCGGCCAGCCGCCTGACCGCTCGGAACAGCACCAGGACGGTGATCACCCCTTCGGCCACCTGGGGCGCCACGATGGCTCCAGCGGAGAAGCCGAACAGCCGGGCTGAAAGGGCCTGGACCCAGAACGCGCCAGGCAGCTTGTCGAGGCTCACCGTGCCGCGAGGGTCCAAGGCGGCGAAGAAGAAGTCGTGCCAGCTCAGGGACATGCTCCGCACGCCCGCCGCGTAGTAGATCTCCAGATTTCCGGTGGCACGCCACCCGTAGAGCACTCCCGCAACGATCGCCGTCACCAGCAGCCCGAGCCGCACCCACCGCGACTGGTCCTCGGGCAACAGCCAGCGACCCGGGACCCGCCCGGCCCGCACCCACGACCCACGCGCGGCACCCTGGGCGCCGACCATGCCGCGATGCTAGCCAGATCCCGCCCTCGCTAGCCCCGTTTCATGACGGGCCGGGTCCGTCTCGATCCTGACAGCCATGTCGCCGTCGCGGCCGGGGCGCATAGTGCGAGGGGCCGAGGAGACGGGAGCTGTCGTCATGCTGCATACGGACCTGTGCGACCGCGTCGGGGTCGCGCTGCCGATCTGGAACGCGGGGATGGGCGGGGGGCTCGCCGGCGTCGACCTCGCCACGGCCGTCGCGGAGGCAGGCGGCCTGGGCGTCCTCGGCTTGGGCGGGCTGCCGGAACCCCTGGTACGAGAGCACATCCGGCAGCTGCGGGCGCGCACCGACCGGCCGTTCGGCGTCAACCTGATCATGCCGCTGATGGACGACGAGACCGTGCAGTGCTGCTTCGACGAGCGGGTGCCGGTGCTCGTCCTGTTCTGGGGCGACCCGGCCCCGTACGTGGAGCGCGCACACGCCGCGGGCACGCTGCTGGTCGTCCAGGTCGGTTCGGCGGAGCAGGCGCGGCAGGCCGCCGCGGCCGGCGTCGACGCGGTGATGATCCAGGGCCTGGAGGCGGGCGGTCACAACCGCGGGACGGCGCCGCTCGCGACCGTGCTGCCCGAGGTCGTCGACGCCGTCGCGCCGGTTCCGGTCGTCGCCGCCGGCGGCATCGCCGACGGCCAGGGCGTCGCCAGCGCCCTGGCCCAGGGTGCGCAGGCCGTCTCGCTCGGCACCCGTTTCCTCGCGAGCGACGAGTCGCTCGCGCTCGACGCCTACAAGCAGCGCATCGTGCAGGCGACGCCGGAGGACACCCTGCTCACCACGCTGTTCGACGTCGGCTGGCCGGACGCGCCCCACCGGGTGCTGCGCAACGCGACCGTGACGGCGTGGGAGGAGGCAGGGTCGCCGCCACCCGGGGAACGTCCCGGCGAGGGCGACACGGTGGGGACGATGGCGCTGGCCGGCGCGCGGGTGCCGCTGCCGCGCTACTCGATCTCGATGCCGACGGTCGGGTTCGAGGGCGACCTCGAGGACCAGGTGCTCTACTGCGGCGAGTCGTGCGCGGCGATCCATGACGTCCGGCCGGCCGCGGACATCGTGCGCGACCTGGTCCGCGACGCGGAGGCGGCGGGAGCCACCGCTTAGACGAGGCCCTGGGCGTTCATGGCCTCGGCGACCCGCCGGAACCCGCTGATGTTCGCGCCGAGGACCAGGTCACCGGGAGCGCCGAACTCGTCGGCGGCCGCGTGGCAGCGGGCGTGGATGTCGCGCATGATCTGCGCCAGCCGTGCCTCGGTGTGGTCGAAGTCCCAGCTGTCGCGGGACGCGTTCTGCTGCATCTCCAGGGCGGAGGTGGCGACGCCGCCCGCGTTCGCCGCCTTGCCGGGGCCGAAGCCGACTCCGGCGTCCCGGAACGCCTGCACCGCAGCAGGAGTGGACGGCATGTTCGCGCCCTCGACGACCGCCAGGCAGCCGCCGCGGACCAGCGCGGCCGCCGCCCCCCCGTCCAGCTCGTTCTGGGTCGCGCACGGCATCGCGACCTGGCACGGCACGTCCCACACGCTGCCGCCCTCGACGTACCGCGCCGAGCCGACCCGGTCGGCGTACGCGCTGATGCGGGCCCGCTCGACCTCCTTGACCTCCTTGAGGACGTCGAGGTCCAGGCCCTTCTCGTCGACCACGTAACCGCCCGAGTCCGAGCAGGTGACGGCCCGGCCGCCGAGCTGCGCGACCTTCTCGGCCGCGTAGATCGCGACGTTGCCCGCCCCGGAGATCACCACGTCCTTGCCGTCCAGGGACTCGCCCCGGGAGGCGAGCATCTCCTGGGCGAAGTACGCCGCGCCGTATCCGGTCGCCTCGGTACGGACCAGGGCCCCGCCGTACGACAGGCCCTTGCCGGTGAGCACGCCGGCCTCGAAGCGGTTCGTGATCCGCTTGTACTGGCCGAACAGGTAGCCGATCTCGCGCGCGCCGACGCCGATGTCGCCGGCGGGGACGTCGGTGTGCTCGCCGAGGTGCCGGTAGAGCTCGGTCATGAACGACTGGCAGAACCGCATGACCTCCGCGTCGGACCGGCCCTTCGGGTCGAAGTCGGCGCCGCCCTTGCCGCCGCCGATCGGCATGCCGGTCAGCGCGTTCTTGAACGTCTGCTCGAAGCCGAGGAACTTGACGATGCCGAGGTCGACCGACGGGTGGAACCGCAGCCCGCCCTTGTACGGCCCGAGCGCCGAGCTGAACTCCACCCGGAACCCACGGTTGACGTGGATCTCGCCGTCGTCGTCCTGCCACGGCACCCGGAAGATGATCTGACGTTCGGGCTCGCAGATCCGCTCGATGGTCTTGAGCCGTGAGGCCTCGGTGCCGCGGACGAGCAGCTCGCCGAGGGAGTCGAGCACCTCCCGGACGGCCTGGTGGAACTCCTCCTGCGCCGGGTTTCGGCGGACGATCTCGGCATAGATCTGCGCCACGGTCGGGTTCGCACCCTCGCTCACTGCGTCGGTCCCTTCACGCTGGTACGGGCGCGGACTGCCGTCACCCGACCCCCAAGCGTGCCAGTTGCTCCGCGGGCGCCTCGACCTCGTCCAGCGCGGCCCGCAGCGCGTCGAGGGCCTCGGCCTCCGCGCGGGTGCCGGAGAGGTTGTGCGCCGCGGCCGGATCCTCACCGAGGTCGTAGAGGTGGTGGTCGTCGGGCGGGGTGCCGATCCCCCAGAACGGCAGCATGTCCCCCGGGGCGAACGGCTGGCGGATCACCGGCACGTCCGAGCCCGGCGGGTACGCGAGGGCGGCCCGCCGGTCGGGCCGCGGCAGCGTCACCTGCGGCATCGCATGGATCGGCATCGTCGACCACCGGTTCGACCACATGGCGAGCGGGAAGTTGTCGCCGCTCGGGGCGCGGGCGTACATCCGGTCGCGGTCGACGACCTGCACGTGCCGCCCCCAGATGCCGGTCAGCAGCCGCTCCCGTACCGACTGGGCGGCGCCGGACAGCAGCGGGACGAGGGACCGGCCGTGGGTGCGGTGGTCGCCACCCGCGACGCCGAACACGTCGCACAGCGTGGCGTGGATGTCGACGCTGGTGGTGAGGGCGTCGACCGTCCGCGCGGCCGCGCCGGGCCACGCGACCAGCAGCGGGATGTGCCCCATCTCCGGGAAGACCGGCACTCCCGGCTTGCCGAAGTAGTCGCGCTCGCCGAGGTAGTGGCCGTGGTCGGTGCACAACACCACGGCGGTGTCCGACCAGCGGTCGTCGCGATCCATGACGTCCAGCAGCCGGCCCAGCCAGTGGTCGACGAACGACAGCTTCGACCCGTACGCCGCGCGGATGTGCCGTGCCTGCCGCTCGGTGAGCACGCCGCCGGCGATCGTGTCGGTGCTGTACGGCGGCCAGATGAGGCGCGGGCCCTCCCAGTCGGGGTCGTACCGGCTCGCCCACGGCTCGGGGGTGTCGAACGGCTCGTGCGGGTCGAACTCGTCGACGAACAGCAGGAACCGGTCGGCGGCCGGCGCGGCGCCCTCGAGCCACTCGGTCGCGGCACGCATCGTCCGGGCGCCGGGGAAGTCCTCCTCGTCGCGGAACCAGGTGCGCGACGTGTCGTAGTGGCGGGTGTGCGGCGAGGGCTCGGCCGGCAGCGCCGGGGCGCCGGTCCACGACGGGTCGGGCCGGGTCCGCCACGGGTCGTCCTCGTGGCCGCGCTGGTAGTCCCAGGCGCTGAAGTCGGTGTGGTAGTTCTCGCCGCCGGTCTCGAACAGGTGCGGGTGGTCGGACACGAGCTTGGTGGTGACCCCGGCGAGCAGCAGCGACCGCACGACCGACTGCTCCCAGACCTCGATCGACCCCCACGGCCGCCACAGGAAGTCCAGCGCGCCGACGAGGATGTCGTGCCGCGCGGGCATGCACGGCAGGGACCCGGCGTAGTGCCGGTCGAACCGGACCGACCGGGCGGCCAGCCGGTCCAGGTTGGGGGTCTCGAACTCGCCGCCGCCGTACGCGCCGAGCATCCGCCGGTTGAGGCTGTCGAGCAGGATGACGATCACGTTGCGCGGCAGGGCCGCGGGGGTTTCGCGCGGCTGCGCCGCCGGCTCGCTGGAGGTCACGGCAGAGTGTCGCGCAGCGCCTCCAGCGACGAGTAGCGGGGGGTCCAGCCGAGCAGCCGCTCGGCGCGGGACGTGTCCATGATCGCGGGGTGGCTGAGCGCCTCGGCCCACTCGGCCGCCGGCGGCAGGAACGGGAGCGACGCGAACGCGCGGGCCGCGAGACGCACGGGCGCACCCGGCAGCGGTACGGGGAACAGGCCGACCTCGCGGGCGATCTCGGCCACCGAGACCGAGCCGGCGCCGCTGATGTTGTACGCACCGGGCGGGCCGGCGCCGACGGCGCACAGCAGCAGCGCCTGGCCGACGTCGTCCTCGTGCACGAACTGCAGCCGGACCGGCGGCACCGGCACCGGCGGGTGCAGCGGGGCGCGCCGCAGCAGCGCGGCCGCGCGGCGACCGGCGGGCGCCAGGGCGGTCAGCGGGCCGAGCGCCCGGGGCAGCATCTGCTTCGCGCCGACGGCGTGGGGTCCGAGCACGACCGGCGGCCGCAGCAGGTAGAGGTCGATCTCGCGGTGCGCGTTCGCCTCCACCGCGAGCAGGTGCTCGAGCTCGGCCTTCTCCTGCGCGTAGAACAGGTGCGCGGCCGGGCGTACCGGCCAGTCCTCGGTCATGCCGACCGGGTTGTCGGCGTGGAACCCGTACGCCGCGACCGACGAGGCGTAGACGAAGCGGCGCGCGCCCGCGTCGGCCGCGGCGCGGAACGCGTTCAGCGTGCCCTCGACGTTGATGGCCCGGATCTCCTCGCGGCTCGCGGTGCCGGTGATGAGGAACGCGAGGTGGACGACGACGTCGACCCCCGCGAACGCCTCGCGGAGGGCGGCCGGGTCGCGGACGTCTCCCTGGCGGTAGGCCATCGACGTCCAGCCCGCGGCGGCGGGGTCGAAGGGGCGGCGGGCGATGCCGACGGTGCGGGCGATGCGCGGGTCGGCCTCGAGCAGCGGGAGCAGGCCGGCACCGAACGTGCCGGTGGGGCCGGTGACGGCGACGACCAGCCCGGACTCGGCTGTGGCCACGGCTCTTCGTACACGGCGCATCCGCGGGGCACAAGGACGGCGGCCGCGGCGATGATGAGCGGGTGTACGAGATGCCCGCCGAGGAGTTCGAGGACGAGGTGGCGCGCGTCCTTGCGAGCCTCCCCCGCGAGCTGTCGCGGCGGATCAAGAACGTGTCGTTCGCCGTGGAGGACGGCGAGGACATGCACCTGCTCGGGCTCTACCACGGCATCTCGCTCGACCGCCGCGACGACAGCTACGCGTTCGCGCTGCCGGACCTGATCACGATCTACCGGCTGCCGATCCTGGCCCGCTGCCGCAGCCGCGAGGACGTTCTGCACGAGATCGAGGTGACGGTGAAGCACGAGGTCGGCCACTACTTCGGCATCGACGACGCCCGCCTGCACGAGCTCGGCTGGGGATGAGCGGCCGGGGGTTGGCCTGCAGTCGCGGGACTACGGCGGCGTAGGGCAGGCTTATCCGTACCAGAGCGATAGGAAAGGCGAGGTTCATGACCGCGACGTACGAGCTGTCGCAGCTGTCGATGCTCGAGGCCGAGGCCGTGCACATCTTCCGCGAGGTGGCGGCGACGCAGGAGAAGCCGGCGCTGCTGTTCTCCGGCGGCAAGGACTCCGCCGTGATGCTGCACGTCGCGACGAAGGCGTTCTGGCCGGCGCCGATCCCGATCCCGGTCATGCACGTGGACACCGGCCAGAACTTCGACGAGCTGATGGCCTTCCGCGACGAGACGGTGGCGCGGCTCGGGCTGAACCTCATCGTGGCGAAGGTGCAGGACGACATCGACGCGGGCCGGGTGGTCGAGGAGACCGGGCCGGGCGCGACCCGCAACCGGCTCCAGATCGTCACGCTGCTGCGGGGCATCTCCGAGAACGGGTTCGGCGCGGTCTTCGGCGGCGCCCGCCGGGACGAGGAGAAGGCGCGGGCGAAGGAGCGGGTGTTCTCCTTCCGCGACGAGTTCGGGGCGTGGGACCCGCGCAACCAGCGGCCGGAGCTGTGGTCGCTCTACAACGGCCGGCACAAGAAGGGCGAGAACATCCGCGTGTTCCCGCTGTCGAACTGGACCGAGCTGGACATCTGGTCGTACGTCGCGCGGGAGGGCGTCGCGCTGCCGTCGCTCTACTACGCGCACCGGCGCGAGGTGGTGGAGCGGGACGGGATGCTGCTGGCAAACACCCGCTTCGTGACGCTGCGCGAGGGCGAGTCCTGGCACGAGGCGACGGTCCGGTTCCGTACGGTCGGGGACGCGACCTGCACCGGCTGCGTCGAGTCGACCGCGGCGGACGCCGAGGCGGTGGTCGCCGAGGTCGCCGCGGC
>DASVGV010000128.1:0-36714 GCA_036379355.1 Mycobacteriales bacterium
GTGATCTTCGACATCGGCGGGGTCCTGGTGAGCGAGACGGACTGGTCACCGCTCCTGGCGTGGGCGGCCCGGCTCGGCCTGAGCACCGACGAGATGGGTGCCCGGCTCGGCGCGGTCGACCGCGAGCGGCGCGCCACGACGGGCCACCTCACCGAGGACGACATGCGGGCCGGCTGGTCGCGCGAGCTGGGCCTGGACGCCGAGCAGACCGAGGCCTTCGTCCAGGACGTCTGGGACCTCTACTGCGGGGAGCCGGACCGCGTCATGATCGAGTTCGCGCGCTCGCTGCGGCCCACGTACCGCACCGGGCTGCTCAGCAACGCGGTCGACGGCGCGCGGCGCGAGGAGTCGCGCCGCTACGGCCTCGACACGCTGACCGACGACCTCGTCTACTCCCACGAGGTGCACCTGGCCAAGCCGGACCCGGCGATCTACCACCTCGCCTGCCAGCGGCTCGCTGTCGCGCCCGACGAGGTCGTCTTCATCGACGACCTGCCCGAGAACGTCGACGCCGCAGCGGCTCTCGGTATGCACGCGTTCCTGCACGCCGGCGACACCGCGACCACCATCGCTCGCATTCGCGCCCTCGCTCCGTGAGCTGACCAGAACGGCCTCCATGCGCGGGCCGGCAGCGGGTCGCACGGTGGGCCGGGTGCTTCGGGCGTCGCGTCAGCACCCGTTCGGAGGCGGATCTGGTCAGGGTTGCGGCATCATTCGCGGATCGCGATCGGGAGGAGCGAGATGGCCGACGATCTCTCGGGCTGGGCACCGGGCACGTTCACGCACGACGGCGTGACGCACGAGACCTTCCGCAAGGGCACCGGGCCCGGCGTGGTCGTGATCCACGAGGTCCCGAACATCTACCCGAAGGTGATCCGGTTCGGCAACGAGGTCGTCGCCGCGGGCTTCACCGTGGTCATGCCGTCGCTCTTCGGCACCCCGGGCGCGCCACTGACCAAATCCGCGCCGCTGCCCGCGCTCGTCCGCGGCTGCGTGAACCGGGAGTTCACCGTCTGGGCGACGAACCGCACCTCGCCGGTCGCCGGGTGGCTGCGCGCGCTCGCGCGCGTCCTGCACGAGGAGATCGGCGGCCCGGGCGTCGGCGCGATCGGCATGTGTTTCACCGGCGGGTTCGCCCTCGCGATGATGGTCGAGCCGCACACGGTCGCGCCCGTGCTGTCGCAGCCCTCGCTGCCGTTCGCGATCCCGTTCACCGACAAGGGCGCAAACCTCGGTCTCAGCCCGGACGACCTCGCAGCGGTGCGGGTCAGTGACTGCCCGGTGATGGGCCTGCGCTACACCGGCGACCCTGCGGTCGGGACCCGGTTCGACACGCTGCGGCGCGAGCTCGGCGACCGGTTCATCGCGGTCGAGTTCCCGGGCAGGAAGCACTCCGTGCTGACCGAGCACCGCCAGCAGGAGGGCGTCGACAAGGTCCTGGCATTCCTGCACGAGCGTCTGGACCGGCCATGAACGCGCGGGACATCGCGCTGGCGCTGCCGGGCGCGACCGAGGAGCCGCATCACGACCGGATCTCCTACCGCGTTCGGGGAAAGATCTTCGCCACGGTTCCTGACCCCGACCACCTCAACGTGCTGCTCGATCCGGACGCGATCGAGGCAGCAGTCGCCGAGAACCCCGGCAGCTGCGCGCCCGTCCACTGGGGCAAGCGCCTGTCGGCGGTGCGCGTCGACGTCGCCGCCGCCGGCGTCGACCTGGTCACCGAGCTGCTGACCGACGCCCACCGGCGGCGAACATGACGAGGGCCGCCTCCCCGTGGGGGAAGCGGCCCTCGCGCTCAAGGCAGTGAGCCCCGGGTCAGTCGTCCCAGGGGCCGTAGTCGTCCCGGTTCATCGGGATCTCCTCTCTGTACGGGAGCACCACGTGGATGCGTCCCGTTGCGTGCCCCGCATGCGCGTCAGCGGCGGCTGCGGGTGGGTGGTGCTGCGCGCGGGTTCCGGCTGCTGGATCGGCGGGTGCCGTCGTGTCGCGCCGGGTCGCGCTCAGGGAACCGGTCTTCGAACCGACCGGGCAGCCCAGTGGTGGACTGCTGACGATCAGTCTAGCGCACGGCGTGCCGCGCGCATTCCGATTCTGCCCGTGGGATCGGCACGTAACCCCCGGTCCTGGAGTCGGTAGCGTCTCGTTCATCATGCGTGCGTTTCCGTGTGCCGTCTGCGGCAACCTGCTGTTCTTCGAGAACACGGTGTGCCTGCGCTGCGGCGCGGCGGTGGGCTACGTGCCCGAGCTGCGCACGATGCTGCCGCTGGACCGCCTGGCCGAGCCGCACGTGCGCTGCGAGGCGAGCGATCGCGCCGGCTGCAACTGGCTGGTACGGGGCGGTGGCGGGCTGTGCGCCGCGTGCGCGCTGACACGGACACGGCCGGCCGACGACGACCTCGCCGCGCAGGAGGCGTTCCGCGTCGCAGAGGCGGCGAAGCGCCGGCTCGTGTTCCAGCTGGACGAGCTGGGCCTTCCGCACCCCCCGTCCGGACCCGGGCGGCTGGCGTTCGACCTGCTGTCCAGCCGCGACGCCCCGGTCACGACCGGGCATGCCGACGGTGTGATCACGCTCGACCTCGCCGAAGGGGACGACGCGCACCGCGAGGCCCTGCGGCGGCAGATGGACGAGCCGTACCGGACGGTGCTCGGGCACTTCCGCCACGAGATCGGCCACTACTACTGGCCGCGCCTCGTCGAGCGGTCGTCGGCACTGGCACAGGTCCGAGGCATGTTCGGCGACGACCGCACCGACTACGGCGATGCGCTCGAGCGCCACTACGCCGACGGGCCGCCGGTCGGCTGGGAGCAGCGGTTCGTGTCCGGGTACGCAACGGCACATCCCTGGGAGGACTGGGCGGAGAGCTTCGCGCACTACCTGCACATCCGCGACACGCTCCAGACGGCGGCCGCGTTCGGGGTGCTCGTCGCCGGCCCGGACCTGCCCCCCGCGTCCACGCCGTCCCTCACCGCGCTGCCTGTCGACGGCAGTGCGGACTTCGACGAGATCGTCGCGGCCTGGCTACCGCTGACCCTCGCGCTGAACGCCGTCAACCGCAGCATGGGCAAGAGCGACCTCTACCCTTTCGTGCTGGCGCCCGCCGTGCTGGACAAGCTGCGGCTGGTCCACCGGCTCGTCGCCGATGCCGACCGGGAGGAGGTCTCAGCCTGATGGATGCCGACCATCCGAACGTCGTCGCCGTCCAGAACGCCCTCCGGGCAGCGGGAGCGGCCGGCGAGGTCCGCATTCTGCCGGAGGTCGCGCCGACCGCCGTGGCCGCCGCCGAGCAGATCGGCGTCGAGGTCGGCGCGATCGCCAACTCCCTGATCTTCGACGCCGACGGGGCGGCGCTGCTCATCCTCACGTCCGGTGCCCACCGCGTCGACACCGAGTTCGTCGGCGCCGCGCTCGGCTGCCGGTTGAAGCGGGCGACCCCGGAGCTGGTCCGCGCCGCCACCGGGCAGGCCATCGGCGGCGTCGCTCCCGTCGGCCACCCCGCACCGGTGCGCACGCTGGTCGACGAGGCGCTGGCCGCGTACCCGCAGGTCTGGGCCGCGGGCGGCGTCCCCCATGCGGTGTTCCCGACGTCGTACGACGAGCTGGTACGCATCACGAACGGAACGCCGATCCGCGTCGTCCCGTGAGCCGGACCCGGCCCGGTCGTTCCCGCGAGGAGCAGCAACCCATGAACGTGGTGACCCGCGGCGGCCCGGCGCAGTTCGCGGCCCGGCTGCCGGAGCTCGTGGCGGTCTACCGCAGCGCCTTCCTGGAGATCCACGAGGACGACCCGGCACGGGCGGCCGAGGAGCGTCGCTCGTTCATGCAGGTGCACGCCGCCCGGGCCGACCTGGTGCTCGCCACGGCCGACGACGGGGAGGGGCTCGCCGGCTTCTGCTACGGCTACCGGGGCGCGAGGGGCCAGTACTGGCACGACGCCGTCACGCGCGCGCTGCCGCCGGCCGACGCCGAGCGGTGCTTCGGCAGCTGCCGGGAGATCGCCGAGCTGCACGTCCGCCCCGACGCCCAGGGGCGCGGTCTCGGCCGCGCCCTGCTGCGGGGCGCGCTGGACGGCGCACCCGAACGGACCGCCGCGCTGTCGGTGCTGGACGCCGAGGACTCCCCCGCCCGGCACCTGTACGACGCCGAGGGCTTCATCGCCGTCCTGCCGGGTTTCCGGTTTCCGGGCAACCCGCTGTCGTACGCGGTGATGGTCAAGGAGCTGTGACGCCTCTCGCGGGGCCAGGGTGAGCACCGTCGCCGTGGTCGGCGCCGGACTCGGCGGCCTTGCCGTCGCGTGCCGGCTCGCGGCGCGCGGTCATCGGGTGCACGTCTTCGAGCAGTCCTCGCACGTCGGCGGGAAGCTCGCCGGCTACACCCGCGACGGGCGGACCTTCGACACGGGACCGACGCTGCTCACCGTTCCGGACCTGCTGCGCTCGACGTTCGAGGACACCGGCGGCTGGCCGGAAGACCTGCGCCTCAGGCAGATTCGGCCCATCCATCGCTATCGGCTGCGGGACGGTTCGTGGACCGACTCGGACTCGCTGGGCCCCCGGTGGGACGCGGTGCTCGAGCGCGGGCGACGCATCTGGGAGGCGTCGTACGACACGTTCCTCGCGCGGCCGCTCACGGCCGCGTCGCTCCCGCGCCTGGCCCTCCACCAGGCGCGCGACCTTCCGGTCATCGCGCCGTGGCGGTCGCTGGACCACCTCGCCCGCGGGCTGGAACCGCCGGTCGGCGACGTCCTGCGCCGGTACGCGACCTACGTCGGGTCCGACCCGGAGCATGCGCCGTTGGCGCTCGCCGCGATCGCGTACGCCGAGCATTCCTTCGGCGGGTGGGGGGTGGCCGGCGGGCTGCACCAGATCGCCGTGCAGCTGCACCGCCGGGCGACCGAGCTGGGAGTGACGGTCGACGTGGAGGCACCCGTCACGCGCGTCCTCGTCGAGGGCGGGCGGGCCCGCGGCGTCGAGGTCGCGGGCCGGCCGCACCGCGCGGACGTCGTCGTCAGCGACGCCGACGCCGGCCGCCTGCTCGTCGACCTGCTGCCGCGGCCGGCCCGTGGCCGGCGCCTGTCGTACTCGGCGCTCGTCCTGCTGCTCGCCACCGACGACCCGGCGCCTGCCGAGCACACGGTGCTGTTCGGGCGCGACCCGCAGGCGGAGTTCCGCGCGCTGCGGGCCGGGACCCTCCCGGGCGACCCGGCGACATACGTCTGCGCGCCGGGCGACGGCACCTGGTACGTGTTCGTCAACGCTCCGCCGCACCGGCCCGGCGTCTCGTACCAGCCGGAGCGGATCCTCGACCTGCTGGCCGCGCGGGACCTCGCGCCCGCCGTCCACTGGTGGGAGGCACGGACCCCCGCCGACATCGAGCGCACCACGCTCAGCCGGGGCGGCGCCCTGCACGGCATGGCGAGCGACGGCGCGCTCGCCCCGTTCCGCCGGCCGCGCAACCGCTCGCGGGTGCCGGGCCTGTTCCTCGTCGGCGGGTCGGCGCACCCGGGCGGCGGCATCCCGCTGGTACTGCTGTCCGCCCGGATCGTCAGCGACCTGGTGGGGGGCGCCTGACGGCGGTCAGCCGGTGAGGTTCGCGTGCACCGCCGCCACCGACGCAGACCGGTTCATGGTGATGAGGTGTACTCCCGGGGCGCCCCCGTCGAGCAACGTGCGGGACATGTCGGTGGCCACCTCGATCCCGATCTGCGCAACGGTGCCGTCGCTGTCGGCGGCGCGCAGCCGGTCGGCCAGCCACCCCGGGAAGGTGGCGCCCGACAGCTGCGCCATCCGCTCGATCTGCCGCACGTTGGTGATCGGCATGACGCCCGGCTGGATCGGCAGCTCGCAGTGCAGCGCCGCCATCCGGTCACGCAGCCGGAAGTAGTCGGCCGGGTCGAAGAAGAACTGGGTGATCGCGTACGACGCGCCGGCCTCGGCCTTGCGCAGGAGGGTCTGTGCGTCCTCTTCGAGCGACGCGGAGCGGAAGTACCGCTCCGGGAACGCGGCCACGCCGATGCAGAAGTCACCCAGCCCGGCCGCGAGCTCGACGACCTCGCTGGCGTACGAGAAGCCCTCGGGATGGCGCACCCACTCTCCCTGCGGGTCTCCCGGCGGGTCGCCGCGCAGCACCAGGATGTTGCGGACCGACGCGCCGGCGTACGTGCCGACGAGCCGGCGCAGCTCGGCAACCGAGTGGTTCACCGCGGTGAGGTGCGCGACCGGGGTGAGCGTCGTCTCGGTCGCGATGCGCCCGGTGATCCCGACCGTGCGGTCGCGCGTGGAGCCCCCCGCGCCGTACGTCACCGACACGAAGGCCGGGCGCAACGCCTCGATCTGCCGGAGTGCCAGCCAGAGGTTCGCCTCGCCCTGGTCGGTCTTCGGCGGGAAGAACTCGTAGGAGAAGACCGGCGGCCCCCCTGCGGTCAGCAGGTCGGCCACGCTCGGGGCCTGCTGGAGCGAAGCGGTCACGACCGCATGGTACGGATCGCACCTCTCTAGGCTCGGCGATATGGATCTCGGCGAGCGCGTCCACGCGGCGCTCACCGGGTTCCTCGACGAGCAGACGGCGGCGCTCGGCGACGTCGCCGAGGACCTGGCACCCGTGCTCCGCGAGCTGCGGGCGCTGGTGTCGGGCGGCAAGCGGCTGCGGCCGGCCTTCTGCTACTGGGCCTGGCGCGGACTGGGCGGCGACGACTCGGACGCGATCGTCGCGGCCGCCTCGTCCCTCGAGCTGCTCCAGGCCTGCGCGCTGGTCCACGACGACGTGATGGACCGCAGCGACACGCGCCGTGGGCGCCCGTCCGCCCACCGGGTGTTCGAGGCCGTGCACCGGGCAGCGGGGTGGGCCGGCGACCCGGAGGTCTTCGGAACCGGCGTCGCCGTGCTGCTCGGGGATCTCGCGCTCTCCTGGTGCGACGAGCTGCTGACCCGCTGCGGGCTGCCGGATGCGGTGGTCGACCGCGGCCGGCCCGCCTTCGACCGGATGCGGTCGGAGGTCATCGCCGGCCAGTACCTCGACCTCGTCGGGTCCGCGCGCGGCGCGGGCAGCGTGGCAGCGGCGCTGCGCGTCATCACGTACAAGACCGTGCGCTACACGGTCGAGGGACCGCTGCAGTTCGGTGCCGGCATGGCTGGGGCGGATCACGTTGTCGCCCAGGCACTCTCCGGGTACGGGGTGCCGATCGGCGAGGCGTTCCAGCTGCGTGACGACCTGCTCGGCGTGTTCGGGGACCCGTCCGTGACGGGTAAGCCCGCCGGCGACGACCTGCGCGAAGGCAAGCGCTCGGTCCTTCTCGCGATCGCGGCCGAGCGCGGTGCCGACCTGACCGGCGTGGGCGACTCTGCGCTGTCGTGCGCGGGCGTCGACCGGCTGCGCACGGTCCTGGCGGCCTGCGGCGCCGTCGCACAGATCGAGTCGATGATCGCGGCGCGGACCGACGCCGCGCTCGCCGCGCTGGACGCGCTCGGGCTGACCCCTGACGCCACGCAGGCGCTCCGCGACCTCGCCGTCGCATCGACGACGCGCGAGGCCTGATGCGGACCGTCCCCGGGCGGACCGACCACGTCGTGGTGGTCGGTGCCGGGCTCGCCGGACTCTCCGCGGCTCTGCGCCTCGCCGGGGCCGGACGGCGCGTCACCGTGCTCGAGCGCGACGCCGACGTGGGGGGCCGCTGCGGTCGGCTCCAGCTGGCCGGCTACACGTTCGACACGGGCCCGACCGTGCTGACGATGCCGGACCTGATCGCCGACGCCCTCGCCTGCGTCGGCGAGCGGATCGAGGACCGGCTCGACCTCGTACGCCTGGACCCGGCCTACCGCTCCCACCACGCCGACGGGTCGGTGCTCGACGTCCGTGCCGACCCCGACGACATGGCGGCGCACGTCCGTGAGGTCTGTGGGGTGGCCGACGCGGACGGCTACCGGCGGTGGGTGCGGTTCGTCACAGCGCTCTATGCGGCCGAGATGCGCACGTTCATCGACCGCAACCTCGACTCCCCCCTGGACCTGGTGCGGCCGGACCTGTTTCGACTGGCCCTGCTCGGCGGCTTCCGCCGCCTCGCGCCACGCATCGAGACGTTCGTCCGCGACGAGCGGTTGCGCAGACTCCTGTCGTTCCAGGCGATGTACGCCGGCCTTTCCCCGTACGACGCGCTCGCGATCTATGCGGTCATCGCGTACATGGACTGCGTGGCGGGCGTGTTCGCGCCGCGGGGCGGCCTGCACGCGGTCCCCCGTGCCCTGGCCGCCGCAGCTTCCGACCATGGCGTCGAGATCCACTGCGGCACAGGTGTTTCACGCCTCGTGACGTCGGCCGGTCGAGCGGTGGCAGCCGAGACGGAGGACGGGTCACGGATTGCCGCCGACGCCTTCGTGCTCACCCCTGACCTGCCGGTCGCGCACCGGCTGCTGCTGGGGAGCACGCCTCGGCGGGTGGCCGGGCAGACGTACTCGCCGTCCTGCCTTCTGCTGCTGGCCGGCTCGGGACGCGCCGTCGGCACGGCTCAGCACGAGATCCACCTCGGACGGGCCTGGCAGCAGACGTTCGCCGAGGTCATCGACCGCGGGCAGCTGATGAGCGACCCGTCCTTCCTCGTCAGCCGGCTGTCCCTGTCCGAGCCGGCGCTGGCGCCGGTGGGACGGCACGCGTACACGGTCCTGTTCCCGGCCCCCAACGCCCGCGCGCCGATCGACTGGTCCCGCGTCGGTCCGCGCTACCGGGACGAGGTGCTGGCGGTGCTGGCCGCCCGGGGCTACGACGACCTCGACGTGCTGGACGTGACCACGCCGGCCGACTGGGCCGCCCGCGGACTGGAGGCCGGCACCCCTTTCGCGGCCGCGCACACGTTCCGCCAGACCGGCCCGTTCCGCGCACCGAACCTGAGTCGCGCGGTCGAGAACGTCGTGTTCGCCGGCAGCGGCACCACGCCCGGGGTCGGCATCCCGATGGTGCTCGTGTCCGGGCGGCTCGCCGCCGAGCGGATCACGGGCCCGGACCCGTCGTACCGGTCCCGCGCCCGGCGTCCCCTCCCGCGGCGGTGACCAGAACGGCCTCCGTGGGGGCGCGGCCGACGCCGGTCGCCGGACGTCGCCGCGGCCGCGCGGGCGCCGGCCGCCGTTCCGCCCCCGTATGGAGGCGGATCTGGTCACCTCACGCGGCCACCCGCTGGACCGCGGCGGCCACCGAGCGCACGACGGCGTCCGGGTGCAGGACGACGTCCTCCCAGGAGAACCGCAGCACCAGCAGGCCGAGGCGAGCGAACGCCTGCCCCTTGCGCCGGTCGGCGCGGTAGTCCGCGCGGGCACGGTGGTGCTCGAAGCCGTCCGCCTCGACGATGACGCCCTCGTACCACATGTCGACGCGTGCCACGAACCGGCCGCGCTCCCGGACGACGTGCTGAAGGTCGTCCGGCGGAAGGCCGGCCTCGACCAGGATCAGCCGCAGCATCGACTCGAGCGGCGACTCGGCCCGGCCGTCGGCGAGGGCGACCGCCGACCGGACGCGCCCGGCACCGAGGCCTCGCGCGGACGCGGCCGCGTTCCGCAGCGCGGGATCCGTGACGAGCCCTGCCGCGAGGGCCGCGTCGAGGATCGGCAGGGAGAACCGGCGCGGCTCCACGCGGGCCACGTCGAGGACGGTACGCAGCGGCTCGGTGACCGGGACACGCTCGATCTCCACGACCGGCCACGAGCGGGACTGGTGCACCCGGACAGCGGCCGGGAGCGATCGGTGGTGGCCGCCGTGCCGTACGAGGACGTGGTCGGCCGAGTCGTCGTCCACCGGCAGCCCCCACGCGCGCGCAGCCGTGAGGTGGCTGAGCGCCACACCGGGGGCGAGCGCGCGCACGATCGCGGCCAGTTCGGGGTCGGGCGACGCGGCGTAGGCGCCGCGCAGGACACGCGCCGCCTGCCCGCGGCGCGCCTGCCGGCTGATCGTCGAGTCGCTGAGCCCGTCGGCGCGCAGCTGCGCCCGTGTGCGGACCTCGCCCTCGCCGATCACCACGCCAGGCTGCCGGTCCGGGCACCGACGCCGCGGCCGTCGTCCACAGCGCCACGCGCCCCGAGGCGACGGCTCGGCCGGGGCGCGTGCGCGATCGCGGTCAGTCGGCGGCGCTGACCAGATCGGCCTCCGTGCGGGGGTGGCCCGGGGGGCGGAGGAGGTCGTGCACGCTCAGCGCGCGCCGGCGGCTGGCCGCATGGAGGCGGTTGTGGTCACGTGGCAGGCCGCACCAGCCGGGCGGCGCGGACCGCGGCGGGCTGGGAGGATCGGGCGGTGCCCGACTCGTGGACCGCGCGTCGCTCGGTTCGCGAGCTGGACGCCGCCGGGATCGCCGGCCCAGCGCTGCGCGCGTCGTACGAGGAGTGCCGCCGGCTGAACGCCCGCCACGGGCGGACCTACTACCTCGCGACCCTGCTCCTCCCGTCGCACAAGCGACCCGCGGTGCACGCCCTGTACGGGTTCGCCCGCTACGCCGACGAGATCGTCGACGACCTCGAACGCCCCCTGCCGCCGCCCGAGGCTGCCGCCCGCCTGGACGCCCTGGAGCGCGACCTGCATCACCCACGCGTCGACGAACCCCCTGTGCTGCAGGCATTCCGGGACACGCACGAGCGTTATGAGATTGCCTACGAGCACACCGCCACGTTCCTCGCGAGCATGCGCACCGACCTGTCGGCGACCACGTTCACGGCAGCCGAGCTCGACGCCTACATGGCCGGCAGCGCCGGGGCCATCGCCCTGCAGATGCTGCCGGTCCTCGGCTACACCGGGCCGTACGAGGTCGTGGCCCCCTACGCGATGGATCTGGCCGTTGCGTTCCAGCTCACCAACTTCGTCCGCGACGTCGACGAGGACGCGCGCCGCGGCCGCCGCTACCTCGACGACCCGCGGGCGGCCGCGGGGCGGGCGCGCCGCCTGTACCGCAGCGCCGAGCAGGGCATCCGGCTGCTGGACCCGACGAGCCGCGACTGCGTCCGGACGGCCGCCGTGCTGTACGAGCGCATTCTCGACGAGGTGGAGCGCCGCGGCTTCGACACCAGAGAGCGCGCGACGGTCGGGCGTGGCCGCCGCCTCATGGTGGCCGTTCCCGCTGCGGCGCGGGCGATCAGGGCTCGACGCGGCGCCCCCACCACACCCACCAGCACAGCGTCTGGGTGACGAGCGAGAAGCCGAACAGCAGGTCCTCGACCGGCGCGAAGCAGAACCGGCCGGCGCCGATGAACGGCGACGCGGACGTGCCGATGATGTCGGCCCCGTCGTAGACGACGACGCGCCGGCCCGTCAGCACGCCGTTCACGATCAGCTGGAACGCCAGCACGATCGCGTACGCAACCCAGAACCGCCGCGAGCGCAGCAGCCGCGTCCGCAGCACCAGCAGGTCGAGCCCCACGGTGATCGCGACGGCGGCCACTGCCAGGTCGGTGTACGTCATGTCCGCCCGCGCCGGCGCAGCCGGGGCCAGACGACGCCGACCGCCTCGTACGTCAGGATCGCGCACGTCGGGACGACGACGAAGAACGCCAGCTCCTCGAGCGGCACGTTCCCGATCCGCCAGCCGGTCGTCTCGGTCGGCGAGTACACCCAGTGGTGCCGCCAGATCCCGTACGAGTCCCACGCCGTGAACAGCACGAAGACCGGCGCGAGCGACAGCAGCCAGCGGCGCCACCGCCCGTAGACCCGGGCCCCGAGGACCAGCTCGAGCGGCAGCGTCACAAGGAGGCACGCGGCGAGGACCCCGACGTACAGGAACCTCACCAGGCGAGCGCCTGGGCCCGGCGCTTCACCTCCGTACCGCGGTTCTCGACCAGCGCCTGGATCGGCGAGCCGGGCAGGGTCGCGTCCTCGGCGAACAGCCAGGCAAGGGCGGCCATGTCGTCGTAGCCGCCGTCCCGCAGGACGGTGAGCACGCCCGCGAGCCCCTTGAGAACCTGCCCGTCCGCGACGAACTCGCCCGGTACGCGCAGGATGCCGTCGTCGCCGCGCACCCCCACCAGGGTGCCGTCCGCGATGAGGTTGCGCACCCGCAGCACGTCCGTGCCCAGCCGGTCGGCGAGGTCGGGAACGGTGGTCCACGTCGGCTCGGCCACGCCCGCAAGCCTCTCACTCCGTGGGCGTCGTCCGGACGGTGGCTCCGGGGCGTCGGCAAGCCCCTCGCGCCCGATTCATACCTTTCGAAAACAAGAAATCCGGAAAGAGCGGGTACGGATGTCCGAGTTACCTGCCGAGACACACTGGCATGCGCCTGCCCAAGCTGATCGTCGCCGCTCTCGGACTCGTCGCCGTCACCACCGCCGCCGCGCCGGGCTGGGGCCCGTACATCGTGCGCCCGGGCGACAGCCTGTGGGGCCTGGCGCGAGCCCACCACACGACGGTGGCGGCCATCCAGCAGCAGAACAACCTGCACGGAGACCTGATCCGGATCGGCCAGACCCTGGACATTCCGGGCCTCGGCGCCGGGGCGCCCGCGGCGGCGTCGCCCGGCTCGACGCAGGCGGTGGGCGGGAGCACCACCTACCGGGTCCGACCGGGCGACACCCTCACCGCCATCGCGCGGGCGCACCACACGACGCTGGCGGCGATCGCCGCGCTCAACCACCTCAGCGGACGGATGACCATCTACGCGGGCCGCATCATCCAGCTGCCGACCGTCGCGTCCGTGTTCGTCGCGACTCCCCGGTCGCCCGCGTACGCCGCGGCGGTCTCGGCCAGCGCCGAACGGCTGGCCGGCGTCGCCGACCCGGGTCCGGCCGCGATCCGCGCGCTCATCGCCGCCGAAGCTCGCCGCCAGGGCGTCCCCGCCCCGCTCGCGCAGGCCATCGCCGTCCAGGAGTCGGGTGACCGGCAACGGATCGTCTCCGCCACCGGTGCCATCGGCGTGATGCAGCTCATGCCCTCGACAGCGGCGTACCTCGGCGTGGACCCGTACGACGTGAACCAAAACATCCGCGGCGGTGTCACGCTGCTGCGGCGTCTGCTCGCGGCGACGGGCAGCGAACCCACCGCGATTGCGGCGTACTACCAAGGGCTCAGCGCCGTCAGGACCCGGGGCCTCTACCCCGACACGAGGCTCTACGTCGCGAGCGTGCGCGCGCTGGAGTCACAGTTCTAGCCGCGGCGCGTCCCGCGAACCGGGGCGAATCGGCACCTAGACTCGCCTGAGTGGACCCTGTCGACGTGACGTCCGGCGCCGAGCGTGCGCCGGGCACCGACGTCCTCCCGGTCCCGGGTCCCGACAAGGCGCTCGTGGGGCGGCTCGTCGAGGGTCGGTACGAGATCGTCCGGCCGATCGCCCGCGGCGGGATGGCGACCGTCTATGAGGCCGTCGACCGGCGGCTCGACCGCGACGTCGCGATCAAGATCATGCACGCGTCGCTCGCGCACGACCCCGACTTCGTCGCGCGGTTCGAACGGGAGGCCAAGGCCGCGGCCCGGATCAACCACCCGAACGTCGTGTCGGTCACCGACACCGGCGTCGACGGGGACCTGGTGTTCCTCGTCATGGAGCTGGTCCGGGGCCGCACCCTGCGCGAGCTGCTGCGCGAGCGCGGTCGGCTGAGCCCGGAGCAGGCACTGGAGGTGCTCGAGCCGGTCCTGACAGCGCTGGCGGCGGCGCAGTCCGCGGGGCTGGTGCACCGCGACGTCAAGCCCGAGAACGTGCTGCTCGGCGACGACAACGTGATCAAGGTTGCCGACTTCGGGCTGGCCCGCGCGGTCGAGGCGAGCGGGCTCACCACTCACGCGGGCCTGCTCCTCGGCACGGTCGCCTACCTGCCACCGGAGCAGGTGACGGCCGGCCGCAGCGACGGCCGGGGCGACGTCTACGCGGCGGGTGTCGTGCTGTTCGAGATGCTGACCGGCGCGGTCCCGTACGAGGCCGAGACGCCGATCGCGGTCGCCTACCGCCACGTCCACGAGGACGTGCCTGCACCTTCGTCGCTCGCGCCGGAGATCCCCACCGAGCTCGACGATCTCGTCCTCCAGGCGACGGCCCGCGAGCAGGACGACCGCTTCGCCGACGCCGCCGCGTTTCTCGTCGCCGCCCGGCGCGCCCGCCGGCACCTGGCCCGGCAGCCGTCCCGCTCCGGCGACACCCAGGCGATCCCACTCACCGAACACCTCACCCAGCCGCTCGAGGTACCGGGACGGCCGAAGCGGCCGAAGCAGCCCCGGAACAGCACGCCGCGCCGCCGGCGCCGCTGGCCGATCGTGCTGGTGGTCCTGGTCATGCTGAGCGCGCTCGCCGCGGGCCTCGGCGTCTGGCTGGCCCTGCCGAGCCGGGTCGAGGTCCCCGCCCTCGGCAACCGGTCCCTGGCCACGGTCGAGCAGGCCCTGACCGCCAAGCACCTGCCGTACCGCATCGGGGCGCCGCAGAACTCCGACTCCGTCCCGCAGGGCGCCGTGCTGCGGCTCACCCCCGGGTCCGGGTCGAAGGTGAAAGAGCACACGACGATCACCATCGTGCCGTCCGCCGGCGTCCTGCACATCACCGTGCCGAAGGTCGCGACCCTGAGCGAGGCGGAGGCGACGCAGGCGATCACCGCCAGCGGCCTGCCCAAGCCCACGGTGAAGCAGGAGTACAGCGACACGGTCGCGGCCGGGACCGTCATCTCGTCCGACCCGTCCGCGGGCACCTCGATCGACCACCGCGACACCGTGACGCTGGTCGTCAGCCAGGGCCCGGCCCCCGTCACGATCCCGAACGTGGTGGGGCTGCCGAAGGCGCAGGCCGAACAGACGCTGACCGGTGTCGGGCTGAAACCCGCCGAGTCGCAGGCGTTCTCGAGCTCGGTGCCGAAGGGCGACGTCATCAGCGCCGACCCGAACGGTGGCACCGGGCATCGCGGCGACACGGTCAAACTGGTGATCAGCCAGGGGCCGCAGATGGTCACCGTCCCCGACCTGCACGGGAAGTCCGGCGCCCAGGCGGCCCAGGCCCTCCAGCAGGTGGGGCTGGTCCCCAGCGGGCACGAGCTGTTCGGCTCGTCGAACAGCGTCGTCGCGCAGAGCCCCAGCGCTGGGACGAGCGTCAAGGTCGGGTCGACGGTGACCTTCTACACCGACTGAGCGAACCCCACGCGCGCACCGCAGCCGGGTACGTTCCCCGGGTGCCGCCGCGTCGCCCGTCTCCGATCGGCGCGCACGCACCCGTCGCCGGCGGGCTGTCGCGAGGAGCGCTCCGGTACGCCGCGACGGTGGGCGCCGACTGCGTCCAGGTTTTCGTCTCCAACCCGCGCGGTTGGGCGGCCACGCCCGGGAACCCGCGCGACGACCACGCATTCCGCGAGGGGTGCGCGGCGGGCCGGATCCCGGTGTTCGTCCACGCGCCGTACCTCGTCAACCTCGGCTCCCCGACGCCCGCGACACGCGCGAAGTCGGTCGACGCCCTCGCGCACGCGCTGGGCCGGGGAGCCGAGATCGGCGCGACCGGCGTCGTCGTCCACAGCGGCAGCGCGGTCGCGGGGGCACGCCGCGACGAGGCCCTCGCCCAGGTACGCGAACTGCTGCTCCCGCTGCTCGACACCATTCCCGAGCCAGGTCCACGCCTGCTGATCGAACCGACGGCGGGCGGCGGTCAGGCGCTCGCCGCGCGGGTGGAGCACCTGACCGAGTACTTCGCCGCCCTCGACGACCACCCGAGGCTCGGGGTGTGCCTGGACACCTGCCACGCCTACGCCGCGGGACACGACCTGGCGGCGCCGGGCGGCGTGCGGGCGACGCTGGGAGCGCTCGTGAAGGCGGTCGGCCGCGGTCGGCTCGGCCTCGTCCACGTGAACGACTCGCGCGACCCGCTCGGCTCGGCCCGCGACCGGCACGCGACGCTCGGCGACGGCAGCATCGGCATGGACCCGCTGCGCGAGCTGTTCGTGCACCCGGCCACGCGCGGCGTCCCGCTCGTCGTCGAGACCCCGGGAGGCGCCGAGGGTCACGCGCGGGACATCGCGTTGCTGCGGCGGCTCCGCGACTCGTAGGCCCGCTCAGCGGCGCACGTCATCGATGCTGCCGCGCACGCCCCCGTGCCCCTCGACGTACCGGAACACCAGCCAGGCGGTGTACGCGCCGGCGGCGACCGCGGCCAACGCGATGATGAGCGCCGCCAGCAGGTGGCCGACCACGTAGACCACCGCGAACGCGACGACGAACGCCGCCAGTGCGGCCAGCACTGCCTGCACCCGAGTGCTCACGGCGACCATTGTCGTCGGTACGGCAGGACCCGAACGGATCAGGCCAGAAATGGTCACAACGGGCCAGATCCGATGCCGGGTCCATCTCGTTGGATCGTCGAGGACACCTGCCCCGAGAGGACGACCGTGCCGCTGCCCGTCTCCCGTCGCGCCGAGCGCTTCGCCGCCGCGCTCGACGGCGACCCGTCGATCGACGACCCGGCGACCCGCCGGCTCGTCGGCACGACCGCGCGGCTGAGCGCACTGCAGGTCACCGGGCCGCCGCGCAACGCGGCCGCCCGCGCGGCGATCGTGGCCGCCGCGTCGGGGGCGCTCGCGGAGGCCGCCAAGCACGCGGCCGCGCCGGCGGCCCACGCGGCCGCGGCGACATCGACGGCGCACGGGACCGCGGCGACCGGTGCTCCCGCGACCGTCGCGCACGCCGCCGGACACCTGCTCGCCGCGAAGGTGGTCACCGGCATCGTCGCCGTGGCGGTGCTCGGCGCGGGCGTCGAGGCCGCGGCCCAGCGGTCCCTGCCCGGCCAGCCGTTCTACGGCGTCAAGCGGGCGACCGAGTCGGTGCAGCTGCACCTCAGCGGTGGTTCGACCGCGCAGGCGAAGCAGCGGCTCGACCAGGCCAAGACCCGACTGGCGGAGATCCAGGCGCTGTGGCCGGAGCGGGACTCCGCGGCACACTCGCAGCAGATCGCCGACCTCATCACCGCGCTCGACCAGGACATCGCCCGCGCGACCGGGCCGCTGCTGCGGGCAGGTGGCTCAGCCGCCGCCGAGCTGAGCGCGACGGTGAGCCGGCTGCAGCAGGAGCTGGCTGCGCTGCCCCACACCTTGTCGGGCGCAGGGGCCACCGCGGCGTTCACGTCGCTGTCGCTGCTCGGCTCGCTGAGCTCGGCGGTCACCGGCCTGCCGACCCTCGTGCCGGGGCAGGGACCGACGGGGCAGCTCCCGGCGGTGCCGACGCAGCCTGCTCAGGTGCAGACCAGCGGGCCAGGCGCCGTCACCAGCGCGCCGCCCCCACCGGCAACGTCGACGCGTCCCACGACCGGGCCGTCGGTGCCCGTCACGCTGCCGACGACCGGCCCGACCGGCGTCCTGCCGACGGTGACGCCGCCGGTGACGCCACCGCCGGTCACGCTGCCGTCGGTCGGCCTGCCCACGGCACCCTCGCTCCCGCTGCCCACCTCGGCGCTGCCGGCGCCGGTGGCCTCGGCGGTCTGTGGGCTGCTGCACGGGGTCGCCTGTCCCTCGTGACCGGCCCGCAGGGTGGTCGGGTGACGGGCCCGTAGGGTCGGTCCTGTGGTGGTCGTGATGCAGGCGGGTGCGCCCGCGGAACAGGTCGCGGCGGTCGTCGAGACGGTCGAACGGGCCGGCGGTGAGGCGTTCGTCTCCCGGGGGGTCGAACGCACGATCATCGGCCTGGTCGGCGACATCGAGCTGTTCAGCGAGCTGGCCCTGTCGGCGCTGCCGGGGGTGCTGGACGTGGTGCGCATCTCCCAGCCGTACAAGCTGGTCAGCCGCGACCATCACCCGGGTACGTCGACGATCACTGTCGGGGCGGTCCCGATCGGCCCGGGCACGTTCACGTTCATCGCCGGCCCCTGCGCCGTCGAGTCCTTCGAGCAGACCCTCGAGGCGGCGCACATGGCCCGCGCCGCCGGGGCCGTGCTGCTGCGCGGCGGCGCCTACAAGCCCCGGACGTCGCCGTACGCCTTCCAGGGGCTGGGCCGCAAGGGCCTGGAGATCCTCGCGGAGGTACGGGAGCGCACCGGCCTGCCGGTCGTGACCGAGGTCGTCGACGCAGCCGACGTGCCGCTGGTCGCCGACCACGCCGACATGCTGCAACTCGGCGCACGGAACGCGCAGAACTTCGGCCTGCTGCAGGCGCTCGGCGGTGCGGGGAAGCCGGTGCTGCTCAAGCGGGGCCTCACCTCGACGTACGAGGAGTGGCTGATGGCAGCCGAGTACGTCGCCCAGCGCGGAAACCTCGACATCGTCCTCTGCGAGCGAGGGGTCCGGTCCTTCGAGCCGACGGTCCGCAACATGCTCGACCTGACGGCGGTGCCGATGATCCACGCGCTGTCGCACCTGCCGGTCATCTGCGACCCGTCCCACGCGTCGGGACGCCGCGACATGGTCGTGCCGCTGGCGAAGGCGGCGATCGGCGTCGGCGCGGAGGGCATCATCGTCGACGTCCATCCCCATCCCGAGCAGGCGCTGTGCGACGGGCCGCAGGCACTCACCGACGTCGAGCTGGCCGACCTGGGCGAGGCCGTGCGGCTGCTGCCGCCGCTCGTCGGTCGCCGGACGGTCAGCGGCTGACCAGCCCGGCCAGGACCGGGATCGTCGTGTCGATGCCGGCGTCGTCGACGTCCAGGTGCGTCACCACCCGGATCGCCGCCGGGCCGAGCGCGCCGACGAGCACGCCCCGCTCGGCAGCCCGAGCGATCGCGGTGGCCGCGTCGGCCACGGGTACCGGCACGATGTTCGTGTCCGGCGGGTCCAGGCCGAGCGCGTCGGCCAGGCGCGCCGCCCGCGCGTGGTCGTCGGCGAGCCGCTCGACGTGGTGGTCCAGGGCGTAGAGGCCGGCGGCCGCGAGGACCCCGGCCTGCCGCATGGCGCCACCCATGCGCTGGCGCCAGATGCGGGCCTCCTCGATGGCAGCCGCACTGGAGACGAGCACGGAGCCGACCGGAGCGCCGAGCCCCTTCGACAGGCAGACGCTCATCGTGCTCGCCAGCCGGCCGACCTCGTCGGGCGCGAAACCGCCTGCGACACAGGCGTTCCACAGGCGAGCTCCGTCGACGTGCAGGTGCAGCCCGCTCGCGCCGAGCGCCGCGATCACCGCCAGCGGCAGGACGGTGCCGCCCGCCCGGTTGTGCGTCTGCTCCACGGCGATCGCACGCGTCACCACGGTGTGGAACCCGTCCGGCCGCACCCGCGCCAACACGTCGGCGGCCTCGGGGACGCCGTGGTCCGACGGGAACGTCCGGGTGCTGATCCCCGCCAGCACGGCTGCCCCACCCAGCTCGTACGTGACGACGTGCGCGTCCTCGTCGCAGAGCAGCTCCCCGCCGGGCGGACACGCGAGGCGCAGCCCCAGGTTGTTGCCGAGGGTTCCGCTGCCGACGAACAGGCCGGCCTCGTGGCCACACAGGCCTGCGACCCGCTCCTCGAGGGCCCGCACGGTGGGGTCCTCGCCGTACATGTCGTCCCCGACCTCGGCCGCCGCCATGGCGGCCCGCATCCCGGCCGTGGGCCTGGTCACGGTGTCGCTGCGCAGGTCGACGGGCATGCCGCGAACCTACTGTCCGTACGATCGGTCCCCTCCGACGCGGGGAGAGGAGTCACGCCGTGCGGGCGTTGGTGAGCGCGTCCGACGTGGTCACGGTCCTGACCGCCCACGTCGACCGGGTGCACGACGCAGCCCGCCGTCTCGGCTGCACCGGCGACGAGGCGTTCGAGGTGACCCAGGCGGCAGCGACCGCCCTGATCGACGACCTGGTCCAGGCGCCGGAGACCGTGGTCGACCTGGTGGGTGGGCTGTACGCGCGGGGGCGGACGACGGCCACGCGGATACGCCGCGCGGCCGGCGCGCCCGCGGGCGACGACGGGAGCGCGACCGACGACCCGGAGACTGCGCGTACCGAGACCGCCCTGTTCGACCTCCCGGAGCGACGCCGCCTGGGCCTGCTGCTCGTGGACGCGTACGCCGTGACCATCGACCAGGCCGCGGTCGGGCTGGGCCTCGACGTGGCAGAGACGGCACGCACGGTCGCGCTGGGGCGCCTCGCCCTCGTCACCGCCGTCGACGGAAGGAGCGCCCCGTCCCTGCTGGGCCACGACGTCGCCGTCGGCGACCTCGGCCAGCTCGCCGACGGCAGCGCGCCCCCGGGCGGCCGGTTCGCGACCCTGCGGCGGCACGTGGCGTCGTGCGCGGTCTGCGCCGAGGTGCTGGCCGCGCAGACGCGCGGGCGGGCGCTGGCCGCCGCCCTGCCGGTCCGCGGCCCGTCTCCCGACGACCGGGCAGACCTGCTCGCCCGCGCGTCCAGCCGCGCAGCGACCGTCCTGCCGTCCGCCGACGAGGTCCGGGCCGAGCTCGCCGGCGAGCTCGACGACCCACCGCTGATCCCGGGGTACGTGATCGTGCTGGCCCTCGCGGTCGCGGTCCTGCTCGGCGTCGGCCTCGGTGCGCTGCTGCGCGGCAAGGGCTCGACGCCGACGACCGCGGCCCCGCTGCCGTCCGCCACCGCCCCGCCCCCGGCGTCGAGCACGACCTCGGCACCCCCCGCGACGACTGCGCCCCCGCCCCCGACGATCACGCCGTCGCTCCTGCCCACGATCACGCTGCCCGCACCCACGTCGGAGGGACCGGCCGGCGCGACGACGAGCACGGTCCCGGCCGGCGTGATCGTCCTCAGCCCGGTACGCGGTCCCAGCGGAACGGTGATCACCGTGCGCGGGCGGGGCTTCCCACCAGACTCACTGGTGACCGTTGCCTACGCCCACCGGCAGGGGGGCTCGAACGACCAGACCGCCGTGGTGGACGGTCAGGGCACGTTCACCACGCGCGTCACGGCCGACGACCCGTCGTCACCCGGCGGGCTGCTCACCCCTCCGGTCGACAACAGCGGTTCCCACACCGTCACGGCAACCGACGGGTCCGCGGCGGCGACGGCCACGTTCGACCAGACGACGTGAGTCCGCTCAGCCGCGCAGGCCCTGGAGCATCTCGGCGGCGAGGAACGCCAGCTCCAGGGACTGGCCGGTGTTGAGCCGCGGGTCGCACGCGGTCTCGTACCGCGCGGCCAGGCCGGCCTCGTCGATGCTCTCGCCGCCGCCGAGGCACTCGGTGACGTCCTCGCCGGTGAGCTCGATGTGCAGGCCGCCGGGATGGGTGCCGAGCGCCTGGTGGACGTCGAAGAAGCCGCGGACCTCGTCGAGGACGTCGTCGAAGTGCCTCGTCTTCACGCCGGTCGCCGTCGTGCCGGTGTTGCCGTGCATCGGGTCGCAGGCCCAGACGACCGGGTGGCCCGAGCCGCGCACCTTCTCGACCAGCGGCGCCAGCAGGTCACCCACCCGCTCTGCGCCCAGCCGCGTCACGAAGGTGAGCCGCCCCGGCCGGTAGTCCGGGTCGAGCACGTCGGCGAGCGCCAGGACGTCTTCGGGCGTCGTCGTCGGCCCGATCTTCACGCCGAGGGGGTTCGCGATCGAGCGAGCGAACGCGACGTGCGCCCCGTCCAGCTGCCGGGTCCGCTCCCCGATCCAGACCAGGTGCCCGGACAGGTCGTACGCGTCCCGGGTCAGCGCCGCCTCGTAGGGCAACAGCAGCATCTCGTGGCTCGCGAACAGCTCGACGCCGCGGGTGGCGTCGTCGGGCACGCCGCACGCGCGCATGAACGCCAGCGCGCGGTCGATGTCACGGGCCAGCCGGTCGTACCGGCGGCCGGCCGAGCTGCGCCGGACGAAGTCCTTGTTCCAGTCGTGGACCGCGTGCAGGTCCGCCAGGCCGCCGGTGGCGAAGGCGCGCAGCAGGTTCAGCGTCACGGCACTGGAGTGGTACGCGCGCAGCATCCGGGACGGGTCGGGCGTGCGCTCGTGCGGCAGCAGCCCGTTGACCGCGTCGCCGCGGTAGGACACCAGGCCCTGCGCGTCGAGGTCGGCGCTGCGCGGCTTGGCGTACTGGCCGGCCCAGCGGCCGACCTTGACGACCGGCATGGATGCGCCGTACGTGAGCACGACGGCCATCGCGAGCAGCGTGCGGACCTTGTCGCGCACGCCGTCGGTGGTCGTCGAGGCGAACGTCTCGGCGCAGTCGCCGCCCTGGAGCAGGAACGCCTCGCCGCGGGACACGGACGCGAGCCGCTCCGTCAGCAGGTCTACCTCCGGCGGGACGACCAGCGGCGGCAGCGCGCGCAGCGCACCCTCCACCGCGTCGACCGCGGCCGCGTCCGGCCAGGCCGGTTGCTGCGCCGCGGGCCGTTCCCGCCAGGTGTCCACCCGGCAACGGTACGGCCCCGCGTCGCGATCACATCGTGTAGGCGAGGTTCCGCGCGGCGCGCTCGCCCCAGGTGGCGTCCCCGCGCCAGCTGATGCGACCGCGGTCGATCTGCTCCTGCGGGTCGACCCGGCCGGCCGCGAGCAGCACGAACGTCGTCACGTCGGTGAGGACCTCGACGTCCGGGTGGTCGACCCCGTCGACGACGGCGGCCCGGCCGTCGACACGGACGGCGATGTCCCGGGCCGCGCCCCCGCCGAGGCGGAAGACGATCGACATGCCGTCCGGCAGGCCGATCTTCTTGCCCACGATGTAGCCGGCGCCCAGCGTGATCTCGTCGAGCGCCTTGCCGGCCACGAAGCCGCCGTCGTCCAGCCGCTCTCCCAGCGGTACGGCGATGTCGCGGGCGTGGACCCACATGTCGAACAGCCGGATCTGCAGGAAGCGCCCGTAGGTCGCCAGGCCCGTCGGCGTGAACGACGGCGCCTCGACCACGGACGGGTCGAGCGAGCGCAGGTGGGCGAGGCGCGAGCGGGTGACGGCACCGACGTGCTCGGCCAGCGCCGCCGGCTCGAGACCGGCGATCTCGCGCGCGAAGACACCGACCTCACCGAACGGGGGCGGGCTCTCGGTGGACGGCGCCCAGCCGTCCAGCGCCCGTTCCACCCCCACCACGTGCGCGAGCACGCCGCGCACGTCCCACTCGGGGCACAGCGACTGCACCGCGAGCTGGTCACCGTCCAGGCGGGCGCACAGGGCCTCGTAGTGCCCGAACATCTGCTCGTAGCCGCCGACGTACGCGGCCAGGTCCGGTGTGCTCATCGTGCCGGCTTCTCCCTGCTCTCCCAGTCGCGGGCTTCGAGGTACGGGCGGAAGACGCCGGCGATGTGCGCCATGTCCGCGTCGGACTTGGGGGTCTTCAGCTCGTACAGGTGCGGCACCCTGCTGTAGGCGACGGTGAGGTCCCACAGGTCCAGGGCCGCCTGCCCCGTCGGCGCGGGCGCCACGACCGGTCCGTAGACGTGGCGATCGCCCGCGAAGACCAGGGTGGGCACCCCGAAGCCGCCGCGCGCCACCACTGCGTCGTGGTCGGCCTTCACCTCGTCGTGAGTCGTCGGATCGTCGATGGCCGCCCGGACGACGGCCGGGTCGAGACCGATCTCGGCGCAGATCTCCTCGGCCACCTCGGGCCGGTGCGGCTTGCGCGCCTGTTCGTGCAGGGCGCGGCCGGCCGCCTCGTAGAAGCGGTCGCAGTCGTCCATCGAGGTGCGCCGCAGCAGCGCCGCGACGCGCATCATGCTCCAGCCGTAGGACCACTCCCGCTCCCACGGGTGCTTCTTGCCGTCCTCGCGGTTGATCTCCTCCAGCGAGAAGAACCGCCAGTCGATGTCCAGCGGCACCTGCGCGCGGACCGTGCGGATCCATTTCGACGTCTGGTACGCCCACGGGCACATCACGTCGAAGTGGAAGCCCACCGTGGTCTGGCCGGTCATCCGAAGAACACCTCCGCCTCGGCGTACAGCTCCGGGGGAACCGTCTTCAGCGCGGCGGTCGCCTCCGCGAGCGGGACCCGCACGATGTCCGTGCCGCGCAGCGCCACCATCGTGCCGCAGTCGCCCTCGTGCACGGCGTCCACCGCATGGAGCCCGAAGCGAGTCGCGAGCCACCGGTCGAACGGCGAGGGCGTGCCGCCGCGCTGCACATGGCCGAGCACGGTCGCCCGCGCCTCCTTGCCCGTACGCAGCGAGATCTCGCGCTCCAGCACGGCACCGATGCCCCCGAGCCGGGGATGGCCGAACGCGTCGAGCTCGCCCTTCTCCAGCGGCAGGCTGCCCGCCACCGGCACAGCTCCTTCGGACACGACGACGATCGGCGCGTAGTGGCCGGCGAACCGGTGCTCGATGTGCGCGCAGACGGCGTCGATGTCGAACGGGCGCTCCGGGATCAGGATGACGTTTGCCCCGCCGGCCATGCCCGCGTGCAGCGCGATCCACCCGGCGTGGCGGCCCATGACCTCCACGATCAGCACGCGGTGATGCGACTCCGCCGTGGTGTGCAGCCGGTCGATCGCCTCGGTGGCGACGTGGACGGCGGTGTCGAAGCCGAACGTGTAGTCGGTCGCGCCGAGATCGTTGTCGATCGTCTTGGGGACCCCGACGACGGGGACCGTGCCGCTGGCGGTCAGCCGGGTCGCCACCCCCAGTGTGTCCTCGCCGCCGATGGCGACGAGGGCGTCGACGCCCAGCGTCTCCACGGTGTGCGCGATGCGCTCCTCGCCGTCCGGGGCCGCGTACGGGTTGGTCCGGCTGGAACCGAGGATGGTCCCGCCGCGGGGCAGGATCCCGCGGACGTCCGCGACCGTCAGCGGCGCCGCGTCGCCCTCCAGCGGGCCGCGCCAGCCGTCGCGGAAACCCACGAACGAGTGCCCGTACACCTCGACGCCCTTGCGGACGACGGCACGGATCACGGCGTTCAGTCCCGGGCAGTCACCACCGCCGGTCAGGACCCCGATGCGCACACGGGCGACCCTACTGACGCGTCACGGACGCGGGCGGCCAGTGCCGGTCGATGGCCCGCCACCGGGCGAGGTTGTGGCGGGCGTCGGCGAGCGCGTCGTGCGCGTCCGCGGGCTCGGGCGGCAGCGGGGGCGAGCCCGCGTCCTCCCAGCGCTGGCGCAGGTCGCGGGTGAAGCGGGGCAGCTCGCGCGGCAGGGCCCGCATCGCACCCCAGAGCTGGCACAGCGCGACGTGGTCGTACGCCGCGTACCAGGCCCACAGCTCCACCTCGCCATCCCCCGCGGTGAGGAACGCGAACAGCTCGTCCCGGATCTGCGTACGGGTCCGCCACAGCGGCGACGCCGGGGACGGCAGCTTGTCGAGCACGTGCGCGCGCACCCACGGGATCGCCCGGGTCGGGTCGTGCTCGCTCGAGACCGCGTAGTACTCGCGGGCGCCGTCCTCGGACACGACGCCGATCGACACCAGGTCGATCGTCACGCCGTCCTCGATGAACTCCGTGTCGTAGAAGAACCTCATCGGGAGCGATCCTCGCCGGCGCCTCGATGCGCAGTCCCCGCAGCCGGCGGCCGGCGTTCGTACCAGGCGACGTCCCACCAGCGGTCGAACTTGCGCCCGACCTCGCTGAACGTGCCGACGTGCCGGAACCCGAACCGCTCGTGCAGCCGTACGGACGCGTCGTTGGGCAATGCGATGCCCGCCACCGAGCGGTGCGCCGGCCCGGCGTCGACCAGGTCGAAGAGCCGGGAGTAGAGCGCCCTTCCCAGGCCCCGGCCGGGATCGCGGACGTACGCCGAGACCTCGACCGTGCCGGCGTACGCCGCCCGGTCGCGCCAGGTGCCGGAGTACGCGTACCCGACGACCGCGCCGTCTGCCTCGGCCACGAGCACGTGGTGCCCGTCCTCGGGCCGGGCCTGCGCGATCCGGGCCTGCCAGGCGCCGACCGGCGGCGGCTCGAGGTCGAAGGTGGCGTACGAGTGCAGGACGTAGTGCCCGTAGATCGCCACGATCGCCGCCGCGTCGTCGGGCGTGGCCGGCCGCGTGTGCACGGCGCCATTCTCCCGGACACGGCCCCGAATCGGGACACGAGATCGCCCCAGCAGAGATCGACAGGGGACGATCTCATGTCCCGATCCGCTCGCACCGGCAGGATGTGCGCCCATGAGTGTGCTCGCGCTGGACGCCGGGACCACCGGCGTGACGGCCCTCGCGGTCGAGGCCGACGGCACCGTCAGCGCCCGCGGCTACGCCGAGTTCGCCCAGCACTTTCCGGCGCCGGGCTGGGTCGAGCACGAGCCGGAGGAGATCTGGCAGGCGTTGCTCGCCGCCGCGGGCACGTGCGTCGACGAGGCCCGCACCGCACCGGTCGCCGTCGGCATCACCGACCAGCGCGAGACCGCGGTGCTGTGGCGGCGTTCCGACCTGACCGCCCCGCGGCCGGCGATCGTCTGGCAGGACCGCCGGACCGCCGACATGTGCGAGACCCTGCGCACCGCCGGTCACGAGCCCCTGGTCACGTCGGTGACCGGTCTACGTCTCGACCCGTACTTCACCGGCACCAAGCTGGCCTGGTTGGCCCAGCACGATCCCGCGTGGGCCGGCGTGGAGAGCGGCGAGACCATCTGCGGCACAGTCGATTCGTACGTGATCGCGCGCCTCACGAACGGCGCGCAGCACGTCACCGACGCATCGAATGCGAGCCGGACCCTGCTCTACGACATCCGCGGCGGCCGCTGGTCACAGCGGCTCGCGGACCTGTTCGGCGTGCCCCTGTCGGCGCTGCCGGCCGTCGTCGACTCCTCCGGTGTCTGCGGCACCACGGACCCGCGCGCGTTCCTCGGGCTCGAGCTGCCCATCGGTGGCATCGCCGGCGACCAGCAGGCGGCCTTGTTCGGGCAGGCCTGCTTCGACGTCGGCCAGTCCAAGTGCACGTACGGCACCGGGTCGTTCCTGCTCGTGAACACGGGGACGACACCGCAGCCGAGCGGACGGGGACTGCTGACGACGGTTGCGTGGCGGATCGGCGGGATCACGACGTACGCGCTGGAGGGTTCGATCTTCGTCACCGGTGCGGCCGTGCAGTGGCTGCGCGACGGGCTGCATCTCATCCCGACGTCGCCCGATGTCGAAGCGCTCGCGGCGTCGGTCGACGACAGCGGGGGGGTCGTGTTCGTCCCCGCACTCACCGGGCTCGGCGCGCCCGACTGGGACCCGACCGCGCGCGGCGCGATCCTGGGGCTCACCCGGGGGACGACCGCCGCGCACCTCGCTCGCGCCACCCTCGAGGCGATCGCGTTCGAGGTACGGGACGTCGCCGACGTGCTGCCGCTGCCGATCACCGCCCTCACCGTCGACGGCGGTGCCGCCGCCAACGACCTGCTCTGCTCGCTGCAGGCGGGGCAGCTCGGCGTGCCGGTGCGGCGGCCACAGGTCCTCGACACCACCGCGCTGGGCGCGGCGTTCCTTGCCGGGCTCGCGGTCGGCGTGTGGCCGGACCTCGACGGGCTGCGCGCGACGTGGCGGCTGGACCGCTCGTTCGAGCCGGACCCGGGGGCCCGCGACGACGGCCGCCACACCCGCTGGCGCGAGGCGGTCGCCCGCGCTCGGCACTGGGCATGACAAGCACTGTGCCGCAGCGGTTCTAGCTGGCCTTACGCTCGGGCAGCTCCGCCTCCGCGGCCGCGCGGGCCGCGGCGCGCGCGGCCTGCAGGTCGGCCTTCGCCTTCGAGGCGTAGTGGTCGACGTACTCCTGACCGCTCGCCTGCATCAGCGCGTACATGATCTCGTCGGTGATCGACCGCAACACGAAACGGTCACCCTCCATACCCTCGTACCGACTGAAGTCGAGGGGCTTTCCGATGCGGATGCCGATGCGACGGATCTTGGGCACGATGGTGCCGGGAGGCGCGATCTCGAACAGGCCGACCATCGCGCAGGGGATGACGGGCACCCGTGCCTCCAGCGCCATGCGCGCGACGCCGGTCTTCCCCCGGTACAGGCGGCCGTCCGGAGAGCGGGTGCCCTCGGGATAGATGCCGAGCAGCCCTCCCTCGGCGAGGATCCGCGTCGCGGTCGCCAGTGCCGCGCTGCTCGCGTCGCCGCCGCTGCGCTCGATCGGCACCTGGCCCGTACCGCCGAAGAAGACGCGCTTCAGCCGCCCCTTGATGCCCTTCTCGGTGAAGTAGTCCGACTTCGCCAGGAAGCTGATCCGGCGCGGGACCAGCAGCGGCAGGAAGATCCAGTCGAGCCACGACAGGTGGTTCGAGGCGAGGATCGCGGCCCCTTCGTCCGGGATGTTCTCCAGCCCCTCGATCCACGGGCGGTACAGCGTGCGCAGCAGCGGTGTCAGGATCGCCTTCAACACCCAGTAGAGCACTGCGCACCTCCCACGTGTCGGGTCGCCGTGCCGTCTCCCCGGTGATCGTCCGCGGTCATCGGTTGATCGTCACCCGAACGAGAGCCTACGAGGGCCCGCACGCCACGGTCCAGGCCGGCAGCCGACGTGGGACGATCGGGTGACCCGCAGGGCGGGAGCAGTCCGCCGCGCCGTCTCGGAGGTCGTCGCCATGACCGTGCTGCCCGGCGCCGAAGCCTGGTCGGCCGACGGCGGCCGCACCGGGGCGCTGGTTCTGCACGGGTTCACCGGAAGCCCGATCTCGATGAGGCCATGGGCCGAGTCGCTGGCGCATGCGGGGCTGACCGTGCGCCTGCCGTTGCTGCCGGGACACGGAACGCGCTGGCAGGACCTGCAGCGCACGCGGTGGACCGACTGGTACGCCGAGGCCGAGCGCGCCCTGGCCGACCTCGCCGCGCGCTGCGACGACGTCTTCGTCATGAGCCTGTCGATGGGCGGCGCGCTCTCGCTGCGACTCGCCCAGGAACATCGGATCGCCGGACAGGTCCTGGTCAACCCCGCGATCGCGAGCGACGACACGCGGCTGCGGCTGCTGCCGCTGCTGTCGAAGATCGTCCCCTCGGTGCCGCCGGTGGGCGATGACATCAAGGCTCCCGGAGTGACCGAGAACGCCTACCCGCGGGTGCCGACGAAGGCGGCAGCGTCCATGACGCAGCTGTGGAAGGCCGTCGTGCCGCGGCTGCCGGAGATCACGGCGCCGACGCTGGTCTACCGCTCGGTGGACGACCATGTCGTGGCGCGGGTCAGTCTCGACACGCTGGTGGGGGGCCTCAGCCACGCCCCCGTCGAGGTCGTCGAGCTGCGCGACAGCTTCCACGTGGCGACCTTGGACAACGACGCCCCGCAGATCTTCGACGGGTCGCTGGCCTTCGTCCGCACGCACGCCTCGGCAGGCGCGTGATGGAGCACCTGGCCCAGCCGCCGGCCAACTCGCGCGGCAACGGCCTGCAGGCGGGCGGCTGGATCCGGGTCGTCGACTGCGACCCGCGGCTGACCGACGAGCTGCTGTCGCTGCTCGCCGACGCCGCGATCGCCGCCTGTGCGGCCCCGTCCCCCGGCGAGCGAGGTGCCTACCTCGAGGTGCGGCCGCCCCGCCGTCCCGTCGACCGGCTGTACGTCGACAGCCTGCGCCGCACGGACGCCGAGAAGCTGGTCCGCGGCCGCCTCGACCGGCCGCTCGGGGAGCTCACCGGCCCGGCGTCGCCGAGCGCACAGGACGAGCTCTTCGACGCGATCGTCGCGGACTTCTCCGCGCCCGCCGGTCCGATCGTCTGGCCCGACGCCGAGAGCGTCACCGACGAGCCCCGGCGCCGCGAGGAACCGCCCCGCCGCTACGAGCGGCCGGCCTCGACCGGCGGGCTGCTCGACCCCGGTGGACTGCTGTACGACAGCACCATCGGCGAGGGGACCCGCGACCGGGACGACCCGTTCGCCGACGACCCGTACCACTACACGCCGCCGCCTGCGCCGCCGGCGCCGCGCTGGCGGGCGAGCACGAAGGCAGCCGGGGCCGCGATCCTGGTCGGCATCCTGTTCGTGGTTGCGGCGTCGGTGGGTCTGTTCACCGACGCTCGGTTCGCCGACGTGATCGGCGGGCTGCTGGTCCTCGCCGGCGTGGTCACGCTGATCGTCAACCTGCACGACGGACCGCGCGAGGACGACGGCGACGACGGCGCCCGGGTCTGAGCCGCCGGCTCAGGCCCCCTGCCGGGCCAGGTCCGCGACCCCGACGATGCCGGCGTCGTTGCCCAGGGTGGCGGCGACGATGTCCGCGAGCGGGCGGTGCCCGGCGCCGGTGAGGGACGCGCCGTAACGGCGTCGGGCCGGCGCGAGGAGCAGGTCGGCGGCGGCAATGACGCCGCCGCCGATGACGAAGCGCGCCGGGTCGAGCGTCGCGGCGACGTCGGCGAGGCCCTGGCCCAACCAGCCGCCGACCTGCTCGAAGCAGTCCAGCGCTGCCCGGTCACCCTCGCGTGCGGCCCGGGTGATCACCTCGCCGGTGACGCCGTCCATGTCGCCGCCCGCCAGCTCCCGCATCCGGTCCGCCGCCCGAGGCGTCGTGCTGGCGAGGTCACGCGCCGCGCGGGCGAGCGCGCCCGCCGAGCAGTACTGCTCCCAGCAGCCGCGGTTTCCGCAGCCGCAGCGGCGGCCATCCGGGACGACGCGCATGTGTCCGAACTCCGCGGCGATGCCGTACGCCCCGCGCAGCAGGGTGCCGCCCAGGACGATGCCGCCGCCGATGCCGGTCCCGATCGTCACGCACACCAGGTGCCCCGCGCCCCGGCCGGCGCCGAACCGATGCTCGCCCCAGGCCATGGCGTTGGCGTCGTTCTCGACGACCACCGGGACGCCGACCCGGCCGGCGACGACCGCCCGCAGCGGCTCGTGCCGCCACGGCAAGTTCGGCGCGAACAGCACGTCGGCCCGGTCGGCGTCGACGAAGCCGGCGGCCCCGATGCCCACCGCCGCCACCTCGCTGGAAGCCTTGCCCTGCAGGGCCTTTACCGTACCGATGATGGCGTCGGCCACGCGCTCGGCCGACTCGGTCGGGGTACGGCAGGACGTGCTCGCACGGATGGTGCCGTCGCCCGCGACCAGGCCTGCCTTGACGGTGGTTCCTCCCACGTCGACCCCGATGGCGAGGCTCATGGCCCGTCGATGTCGATCTTCTCGACACGGGAGGGGCGAGTCTCGGTCGAGGTCGCCTCGAGCGCCGCCCGCACCGCGGCTGCGAGCTCGGTGGTCGCGGCGGCGAGGTGGTCGACCACCTCCGGGCGCAGGCCTCGCACGGCGCGGATCGCCTGGCACAGCGGGCAGAGGCGGCACTCCGCACCGTCCTGGGCGAGCGGGAGGGACGAGGAGGCCGCGCCGAGCCAGGCCTGCAGCGCCTCGGCGAGCTTGGCCGCCTCCTCGGCCACGGGGCCGGTCGTCACGACCGCATCCAGAGGTCGGGGTCAGGGGCGAACCGCACGACCAGCCGCGCGTCGGGGCCGGCGCCGTCCAGCCGGGCGCCCTCGACGACGCACCGGCGCAGCGCGGACGGCAGGGTGAGCAGCCGGCGATCCGCTCCCACGCCGACCACCAGATCGTCACCACTGCGCGACAGCGTCGCGTCGCGGTGAGTCGCGTGCGGGAGGGCCAGCGACAGGGCGAAGCCGTCGACCGTGCGCTGCACCGACAGGGCGGGAACGTGCGGCACCTCCCCCGCCGGGTCGGCCGAGCCGTAGACGTCGGCACCGAACTCGGCCAGCGCGCCGACCCCGACCGGCTCCCCGCCGGCGTACGCCGCCTGCCACAACGGCAGGCCCGGGAACGACTGACGGACGGCCTCGAGCTGCGCCTGCTGCGCCGTGACCCACCGCCGACGCCAGGCGTCGCCCCCGGCCGGGAACACGCGGTTCGCGACCACCCCGTCGACCTGATAGCCGTGCAGCGAGAGCGCGGTCAGGGTCCGGCGTGCCTCGGCAACGACCACCGCCTCCGGGGTGAGGACGAGGCGCACGGACGACGTCCCCGGCTCGGTCAGCAGGGCGCGGACGTCGGCCAGCTCACCCTGCAGGCGCTGCACCGCCTCGAAGACGGTGGCATCCGGCATCGGCACCGACCGGACACGCGTCAGCAGGGCCCGGGCGACCCGGCGCTCGGCCGGCAGCAGGCGGTCGAGCCACCAGCGCAGCAGCTCCGGCAGGCGCAGCAGCCGCAGCGTCTCCGCCGTCGGAGCGCAGTCGACACAGACCAGGTCGAAGCGCCCGGACCGGGCGGCGTCCCGCACCGCCAGCAGTGCCAGGACCTCTTCGGCGCCGGGGAGAACAGTCAGCTCGGCGGCGTCGACCGGATCGAGTCCGCCGGCGTCCAGGACGGCCAGCAGATAGCGCTGCACCGCGCGCCAGCTGCGTTCGAACGCGCGCTGGGTGTCGACCTGGGCGGCGTGCATTCCGCCGTCGACCTCCACGGGCTCGTCGCCGAGCTCCGTCCCGAGCGCGTCGGCGAGCGAGTGCGCCGGGTCGGTGGAGACGACCAGTGCCTTGCGGCCGAGGGCCGCGGCGCGCGCGGTGGTGGCCGCCGCGACCGTCGTCTTGCCGACGCCGCCCTTGCCCGTGAACAGCACGACGCGCATGCGGCTCTCCTCGGGGACGGCAGCGTGGACGAACGGGCAGATCAGCGTAACGGCCGGGCGGTCGGCTCAGCCCGCCTCGACCCGGGTCTTCAAGCCCTTGAGGGCGGTATCGATGATCGTCTTCTCGGCCTTGCGCTTGAACAGCCCGATCATCGGGATCGCGAGGTCCACGGTGAGGTCGTACCGCACATCCGTGCCGCCCGGCACTGCCCTCAGCGCGTACGTGCCCTCCTGCGACTTCTGCATCTGCCCCTGGGTGAGGTGCCAGGACACCTGGTCGGAGACGGACCAGTCGTACGCGAGCGTGTACTCGTCCTTCACGATGCCGGCGTCCAGCACGAACCGGACCGACAGGGCCCGGCCCTGCTCGTCGCGCTCGAGCACGTCGACGGTCTTCACCTGCGACGTCCACTGGGGATAGTTCTCGAAGTCGGCGATGACCGCCATGACGTCCGCCGGTGGCGCGGCGACCGTGATGCTCGAGCTGGCGCGGTCTGGCATGGACGTCCTCCTCGTCGGTCGCCGACCGTACGCCCCCGCCGTCGCCGCTGTCCGCGCTCGCCGGCCGGCTCTCCGAGCGGCTCGTGGCGCTCAGACGTCGAGAACGAACGGCCGCTGCCGGGAGCGGAAGTGCCCGACGTTGATGCACCGCGTCCGGCCGATCCGCACCCGCCGCGTGTGCGCCTGGTGCACGTGACCGAACACGGCGACGTCGGGCTGGTGCTGCTGAATCGCCTCCAGGACGGCGACGCTTCCGCGCTCGAACCGCCCGGCCACGCTGTCGTAGAGCAGCTCGGGCAGGTGCGGCGGGATGTGGGTGGCCAGCACGTCCACCGGGCCGAGCGCGGCGACCTTGGCGTCGTAGGCCTCCTCGGGTACCTCGAACGGCGTCCGCATCGGGGTGGGGAGGCCGCCGCCGACGAAGCCGACGCGGGTGCCGCCGATGTCGGCCACCGCGCCGTCGAGCAGCACCATCCCGGGCCGGACGAACTCGTCGAACAGCTCGGGCAGGTCGACGTTGCCGTAGGTGAGGTACGTGGCGTCGGGCATCGCCGCGAACATCGCGGCGTACTGCGCGCGGACCGCGTCCCGGATGGTGGCGCGGGGGTCGTCGAGCGTCTGCCACAGCGAGCCGCTGAAGGCCCGCGCCTCCTCGAACCGGCGCGCCGTGCGCAGCCCGACGAACCGGCCGACGTTCTCCGGCCCGAACAAGGTGCCCATGATCCCGGCCGACGGGTCGACGTAGTCGACGAACAGGATGAGGTCGCCGAGGCAGATCAGGGCGTCGGCCCCCTCGCCGGCGCGGGCCAGGGCGTCGGCCTGCCCGTGCACGTCGGAGACCACGTGCAGCCGCATGAGCCCGAGCCTAGAAGAGCGCTCCGAGTAACGCGATGATCGCGACCAGGACCACGGCGAAGCCGAAGCCGACGGCACCGGCGATCGCGAACTGCTGGGCCTTCGACCGCGTACTCAGGTCGCCGACGAGGGGGAGCCGCAGGGTGGGAAGGGTGCCCGCCGCCAGGAACCCGGCGCCGCACGCGGCGCACACGTCCGAGCTCATCGGAACCTGGGCGCCGCACTGCGCGCAGGGCCAGGACGTGGCCGGCGGCTCGAACGAGGCCGCCGTGATCTGGGGGTAGAGGGACGCGCCCTCGGCAGCGGCCGCGGTGTGCGCGGTGGCGGCAGGTGCAGGCACCGGCTCCGGCACGAGCGTGGGCGCGAAGCACAGCGTGCACCAGGGGGCGTCCGGGGCGACCGTCGCCCCGCACTCCGAGCAGTGCGCCTGATCCATGCCCCAGAGGATCGGCGCGCGCGCCCGCGCCCTTGAGCCGCCGCGGCGGTCCGGGGGCTCAGTGCGGCCGCTGTTCGCCGGCTGCCCGGCCGGCTTCCAGCTCGCGCTTCAGCGCCCACGACCAGCCCTTGATCTGCCACGCGCGGTCCCGGCGGAGTCGATCCGCACGCCGGCGCGAGACCTGGGCCACCTCGGTCGCGCTCCCCCGCCGGGTGACCTCGCAGCGCAGGAACACGTGCACCACGGTGCCGTCACCGAACGGTTGGAGCCAGATCTCCGCGGTGCCGACGAGTGCGCCCGTCACCGTCCAGCGCAGCCCGTCCGCCGCCCGGTCCTGGAAGACGGTGAGCTCCAGGTCGGGCCACCACGCCCGCGTCCGAGCGGTGTCGTGGACCGCCGCGGCGACGACGTCCGGCGCCGCGACCACGAACGTCTCGTCGATCAGGTCGATCGTCGGCACCGGCGGAGTCTCCCACCCGGGCCCCCGACGTCCGTTAGCGTTCTGGCTCTCGTACGAACAAGGAGTGCGCGGTGCGCGAGTTCTCGGTTCCTGAGGTCGTCCCCGACCCGGCTACGGACGCCACCATGGCGGACGCGGTCGAACGCAACGCCCGTGAGGCGCCGGACGACGTGGTCTTCTCCCGCCGTGCCGGCGACGGCTGGGACCCCGTCACCGCGACGGAGTTCCGCGACGAGGTCCGCGCGGTCGCCAAGGGGCTGGTCGCGGCCGGAGTGGGTCCCGGCGACCGGGTGGGGCTGATGAGCCGTACCCGCTACGAGTGGACCGTCGTCGACTACGCGATCTGGATGGCCGGCGCGGTCACGGTGCCGATCTACGAGACGTCGTCGGCCGAGCAGGTCGAGTGGATCCTCGGCGACTCGGGTGCGGTGGCCCTGGTGGTCGAGAACGCCGGGCACGAGCGGGTCTACGACGAGGTCAGCGCGGCCGTGCCGGAGGTCAAGCACGTCTGGCAGATCGACGGTGGCGGGCTCGACGTCCTGGCCCGGGACGGGGCGGGGGTGAGTGACGGCGCGCTGGACGCCGCCCGCGCCGAGCGGGGACGCGACGACGTCGCCACCATCGTCTACACGTCCGGGACGACAGGTCGGCCGAAGGGCTGCGTACTCACCCATCTCAACCTGCTGGGAACGGCACGATCCGCGGCGACCGTGCTGCCGCAGCTGTTCAACGCGGACGGGTCGACGCTGCTGTTCCTGCCGCTGGCGCACGTCTTCGGCCGCCTCATCCAGGGCGCCTGCGTCGAGAACCGCGTCCGCATGGGGCACACCGCCGACGTGAAGAACCTCGTGCCGGACCTGGGCCAGTTCCAGCCGACGTTCCTGCTGTCGGTGCCCCGGGTGTTCGAGAAGGTGTTCAACACCTACAAGCAGCGCGCCGACGCGGCCGGCAAGGGCAAGATCTTCGACAAGGGCGTCCAGACCGCGATCTCCTACAGCGAGGCACTGGACCACGGGGGGCCGGGTATCGGGCTGCGCCTGCGGCGCGCCTTCTTCGAGAAGGTCCTGTACGGACCCCAGCTGCGGGCGCCCCTCGGAGGCAGGCTCCAGTACGCCGTCTCCGGCGGCGCGCCGCTCGGTGCGCGGCTCGGCCACTTCTTCCGCGGGATGGGCATCACCATTCTCGAGGGGTACGGACTGACCGAGACCACGGCTGCGGGCACCGTGAACACCGTCGACCACATCCGCATCGGGTCGGTCGGGCGTCCGTCGCCCGGCTGCACCGTCCGGATCGACGAGGACGGTGAGGTGCTCATGAAGGGCCGGCACGTTTTTGCCGAGTACTGGCGAAACCCCGACGCCACCGCGGAGGCGATGCACGGCGACTGGCTGTGCACCGGTGACATCGGCGAGCTGGACGCCGACGGCTTCCTCACGATCACCGGCCGCAAGAAGGAGCTCATCGTCACCGCCGGCGGCAAGAACGTCGCGCCCGCTGTGCTCGAGGACCGGCTGCGCAGCCACCCGCTCGTCAGCCAGTGCGTCGTCGTCGGCGACGCCAAGCCGTTCATCGCGTGCCTGGTCACCATCGACGCGGAGGCGCTCGGGCCGTGGCTGGAGTCGCAGGGGCGCGACCCGGATGCGAAGGTCGGGGACCTCGTCGACGACCCGGCGCTGCGGGCGGAGATCCAGAAGGGCATCGACGACGCCAACAAGGCCGTCTCCCAGGCCGAGGCGATCCGGGCGTTCACGATCCTGCCGGAGGACCTGTCCGAGCAGGACGGCACCATGACGCCGTCGCTGAAGGTGAAGCGGGCGGTCGTGCTGGAGCGTTACGGCCCCGCCGTGGACGCGCTCTATCCCGACTGACTCACCCGGCTCACCCGGGCGCGCGCCCGTAGGTGAGCGCGTGCACGGGACTGATGTCGACGTGTCCGACCTCGACGAAGCCGTGCCGGGCCAGCAGATCGTCGTACGCGCTGCGCGGCAGCAGCTGGTCGTCGATCTGCGCCTCGAAGAACTGGATGCCACTCATCACCTGCCCCGGCACGCTCCGCAGGCCGGCCAGCGTGTCCGGGAAGGGGAAGTCGGAGATGACGAACCAGCCGCCGGGCTCCAGCGCCGCTCGCACGTTCTGGGTGACGCGGTCGATGTCGCGGCACTCGTGCATCGAGATGTTGTTGACCACGCAACTGACCGGTTCGTCCAGTGCGAGTTCCTCCAGCGGAGTGTGGACGAGCCGGC
>DASVGV010000129.1:0-5469 GCA_036379355.1 Mycobacteriales bacterium
CTGACCTGCATAGATGCGTAATAGCGGATACGAGGGGTAACGCTAAGTTCCCGTTCCTAAACCGTGTGTCGCAGGTTCGAATCCTGCCGGGGGCACCGCTGCCGGGGGCACCGCTGTGATGTCGCGCGACATGGTGGTGCCGCGACCGGCACACTGTCATCCGGGTGTCTGGACGCGGCCCGGGGGCGCGCGAGACTGGTCCCGTGACTCGGTACCGCGTAGCAGTTCGCATCTGGCCGGTAGCGTCGTGCCGTCCCCTGAACGCGCACGACACCATCAGCGCTCGCCAGGTCGTGCTTGCGCCCCGCGCGCAGGAAGCAGCTGGTGCACTCGCTGCCCCGTACGTCGAGGCTGGCCTCGTCGTGGACTGGACAGTTCGACGAGCGGGGGTGCGTCGTTTCGGGCGCCATTGGAGTGGCCGCTTCGTCCCGCACGATGGCGACGACGGAACCGCAGGCGTCCGCGAGCCGCGCCAGCCACGGCCATCGACTGGAAGTGTGGCAGCCGCTCTCGAGCCGCCCGGTGCCTAGACGTGCGCGCCGCCGATAGGGCGTGCTACCGATCATCGTCATTACCTGTGGAACGGACAACGTGCAGGTCGAGTGCGCCGAGTGCGGTTGCCGGGTTGATGGAGGTGTGGTTGTCCGCGTGCGCGGCGTCCGCGTCGTCGACGACGACCTGCAGGCCGTGCACTGACCCGGGGGCGTGTCGACGAGACCTTCCCCGAACGCTATGAAGCACGCAGAGCCGGGTGGAGTGAGCTGCACGAAGCGAAGGTTCTCGTCGACCCGCTGATCGTGGTCGACGTTGAACCCGACCTGCTCCGCGTAGAACGCCTTGGCCCGGTCCACATCGGACACGGGCAGGATGACGGACTCGATCTTGTTGTCCACGGCGGGAGGCCAGCGATCAACACCGACAGAAACCCGCACAAGCCCGATGCGGGCGACTGCCGCGTTGGTTGGTCAGTCCCGTGTGAACGCGGCGATATCTCGGGCAGTGTCCCGGCTCACGTCGGGGCAGACGATCGTGAAGATCTCGGTCCCGTGCATCGTCCCCATCTGCTGCCGGCACCGAGCCGGTACGCCCGCGGAAAGCAGGAGGCGGTAGAAGTTGATGCCTTCGTCGCGCAGAGGGTCGCACTCATTGACACTGATCACCGTAGGAGGGAAGCCCCTGACATCGTCGGCTGTCGCGAACGAGGGCCATGCCAGCGGGTTGCGCTCCTCGAATGCCTCGATGCCATAACCCATGGCACCTCGGTTGTTGTGCAGATCGAGAAGGATTCCGTTGTTCTCCGTGGACGACGGATTGTCGGGGTGCGGCCACTGACCGGCGATATACGGGCACAGTGCGTAAAGGCCCTTGACGAGGCCGAGTTGACCGCTGCGCTGCAGCGACAAGCCAACGGCCAGCGTGAGGTTTCCGCCTCCGCTCTCGCCGGCGACGACCACCCGTGCTGGGTCCACGCCCAGCTGCTCGGCGTGGCTCACGACCCAGTGCAGCCCGGCGAGGCAGTCGTTCAGCCCAGCCGGGAACGGAGCCACCTCAGGTACCGAGGACGGGGCGACACTGTTCCGGAAGTCGACCATGACGACAGCGACACCGTTGGCAGCGATGATCTTGCCCCAACCGCGGTACATGCCGTCGAAGCACGAGAGCGACGCCATGCCGCCGCCGTGGATGTAGTAGACGCAGGGCACGACTTCATCGGAGTCAGGTCGAATTACCTGCAGGTTGATGGTGTTTCCGTCGGGCTGGGCCTCGATGGATTCTCGGGACACGCGAAGTCCCGCCGACGGCGCAACGTCCTCGGTGTCACACATGTCCATGACTGATCGAAAGGCCTCGCGGGCCTGCCGCGCGGCCGGCGAGTTCGCCTCGTCGAGAAGTGCCTGACGATCGGGTACGTCGACCGCAGGCTCATCCGGCAAGCCCGCCAGCAGCACCTTGATCCTCGGGTCCAGCCGCGGGTCCCCTGCGACGTCGTACCGCACAACCTGCTCCCCTCGCTCGTCTCCGCCGCCCGATCCAAGCATGACCCGCCGGGTAGGCCGATGCCGGCCTTCCACTCTTTACCGCCGTCATCGGCGCCGACAGCGACCGCGGGCCGCTCCAGGATGTCGAAGGGACCGACCGCGCCCAACGGATTCGATGCGGGCGGGCAAGCACTGGGTGTATCGAGGAGGCGAGGTCGGAGGTAGCGCATCGTGGTGTCGGATGCCGAGCTGATCGACGGGTCACTGGCGGAAGATCCCGACGCAATCGCGTTCTCGCGCCGGGCAGGGAGGGGTCGTCGAATCGGTCTGGCGCCATTCGTAGGGAGGAGGGAGGGTGGTCGTTCCAGGCCGCCCCGAGCCCGAGGAGTGGTGATGACGCACTACCTGCTGTCCGTGCACGGCCCTGCCGAGAGAGGCGAGTTCGCCGCATACGGTTCGAAGGAGGACATGGAGGAGGCGTTCGCCGCGACGGGTGCCTTCAACGAGAAGTTGCGCGCCGATGGTTACTGGGTGTTCGCCGGGGGCCTGGCGCCGGCGGGGACGGCGACGGTCGTCGACGGCCAGGGCGAGACGCCGGTGCTGACCGACGGCCCGTACCTCGAGACCAAGGAGTTCATCGGCGGCTTCTGGATCATCGACGCTCCCGATCTCGACGTCGCCCTCCGCCTGGCCGCCGAGGGCTCCGCAGCCTGCCGCGGCAAGGTCGAGGTCCGTCCGTTCGAGGGCCCCGCCTGAGCGCGTACGGGTGATCGCGCTTCCCATGCGGAACGAGACGGCGCCCGTCGAGCGGGCCTTTCGCGAGGAGTACGGGCATCTCATCGCCTCGCTCGTGCGCCGATTCGGTGACATCGACGTCGCCGAGGACGCGGCGAGCGAGGCGCTGCTGGTCGCGCTGGAGAAGTGGCCGCAGTCCGGCGTACCGCCCAATCCCGGCGGCTGGCTCATGACGACCGCAGTGCGTCGAGCCATCGACCGGCTCCGTCGCGAGAACCTGCGCGACGCCAAGGAGCAGGCGGCCCTCGTGTACGACGATTCGACTCCCGAGCCGACCGGACCCGTCGAGGACGACCGGCTGCGGCTGCTGTTCACCTGCTGTCACCCGGCGCTCGCGCCCGAGGCCCGGATCGCGCTGACGCTCCGCCTGCTCGGTGGACTGACCGTGCCCGAGATCGCCCAGGCATTCCTGGTTCCCGAGACCACGATGGCTCAGCGGCTCACGCGGGCGAAGAGGAAGATTGCGGCGGCGAAGGTGCCCTACCGGGTCCCGGAGACCGCCGATCTGCCCGCGCGGCTCGACGCGGTCCTGACCGTCCTGTTCCTGGTCTTCAACGAGGGCTACCTCGCCACCGGCGACGGGGAGCCGATTCGCACCGACCTCACCGGAGAGGCGATTCGGCTGGCCCGCACTCTGCGTGACCTGCTGCCCGAGGAGCCGGAAGTCCTCGGCTTGCTGGCCTTGCTGCTGCTCATCGACGCGCGCCGCGCGGCTCGCGTCGCGGACGGGCTCCTGGTGCCCCTGGCGGAACAGGACCGGTCTCGCTGGGACCGCTCGCTCATCGCGGAGGGGCACGCGCTGGTACGCACCTGCCTCACGATCAACCGACCCGGCCGCTACCAGCTGCTCGCGGCGATCAACGCGGTCCACACCGACGCTCCTGCCGCGAGCGAGACCGACTGGTCGCAGATCCTCACGCTGTACGACCAGCTGACCCGGCTCGACCCCTCTCCCATCGTGGCCCTCAACCGCGCCGTCGCGGTCGCGGAGCAGGACGGCCCGGACGTTGCCCTTGCGCTGGTGGATCGCCTGCCCCTCACCGGTTATCACGCGTGGCATGCCGCTCGCGCCGAGTTCCTGCGAAGAATCGGACGAAACGCCGAGGCGAGGGAGGCGTACGACGCCGCGATCGCCGCAACCGGCAACTCGGCCGAACGCGCGTACCTGGGCGCGAAGCGCGCCGAGCTGCTCTGACCCCTGATGATGTCGTATTCGGAGCCGGCCGTTCGTAGAGGTGTGTGATGACGGGGCGCGCAGATCGGCCGCCCACCTGCCGGCAGGAGAGGAGACGACGGTGACGCAGTACCTGATCGCTTTCAACGACGAGTGGGTGCCCGAGCACACGCCGGAGCAGCTGCGCGAGAAGGCCGCCGCCAGCAGGGCGGTGATCGAGGAGATGAGGGACGCCGGCGTCTTCCTGTTCACGAATGGCGGCATCGATGCCTCGACCACGGTATGCAGCGTCGCGGCCCGCGACGGGCATCCGGTCTTCAGCGACGGGCCGTACGTCGAAAGCAAGGAGCATCTCGGCGGGTTCGCGGTCATCGACGTCCCGGACGACGCGGCAGCGCGGTACTGGGCCGGGCGGCTCGCCGTCGCGCTCGACTGGCCGCAGGAGGTCCACCGCTTCCCCGGTTACGGGCCGGGTGCCAGCGGGGAAGCCTGAGCGCATGCCTCGGCCGCAGGCGGCCTTCACGCGTTTGCGGAGAGAAACGCCCGCGCCTCCTCCTGCACGGTGGCCGCGTCCGGGTGCGCGTAGAATGCGAGATGCGTTCCGCGGTCCATCACGATCAGACGGCTGTGCGGCAGCGCGTCGCGCGCCGAGTAGCTGAAGTCGATGGTGGCGTCGCTGTCCGCGTTCCCGTGGATGAGGAGCACCGGGCAGCTCACGCGTTCGAGCTCCAAGGAGTCGATCGCCGCGAAGTTCGCCACATCGTTCTGCCAGCCGGCCCGACGGCCGCCGATGAAGCTCACCGTCGTAGCGAACGCCAGCACCGCCGCACGCTGCGCTGGGTCCGCGAGGACCGCGGCGACCTGTGCCTTCAGTTCCTCGCGCCGGAGCGCGCCTTCACTGGCGAGCGCCCCCTCGACCACCTGGTTCGGGAGGCGACGGGCCAGGAATCGGACCAGCCCGTTGCCGGCGGCGCTGCCGAACAGAAGCCGCTCCGACAACGGCGGCGCGGCAGCCACCCATCGCGTACTGAGGGCCGCTACCTCGATCAGCGAGGAGACCCGCTCGGGATGCCGCACAGCGAGGCGGTACGAGGAAGGTCCGCCGCCCGACCAGGCAAGCACGCCGACACGATCCACACCCAGCGCGTCGAGCAGCGCCGCGAACAGGTCGGCCTCGCCGTCGATGGAGGGATCGGCCGGGAGTGGCGTGCCGAGATATCCCGGGCGGGAGAGCGCAATCGTGCGGAACCGGTCTACCGGCAGGAATCGACCCATCGCCCGCCCGGCGTCGACGCCGCCGGGACTGCCGTGCACCACCAGCACCGGAGTCCCGCTGCCACGGTCCTCGATCTCGACATTTCCCACGGCGGTGCTCACAATCCGTGTACTCATCTGGCGAGCATGTCAGCCCGGTGACCGTCGAGCCGCCTCGCCGCCACCACCGCGCGCCATCCCCCGCATCCCCACACCGGAGGGACACGCCATGACCAGCACCGAGGAGATCGCCGACGGCATCTACCG
>DASVGV010000130.1:0-2866 GCA_036379355.1 Mycobacteriales bacterium
CCGGGGCGGTCTACGGGCGGTTCCGCTCGAAGAACGAGCTGCTGCGCGAGGCGGTGATCAGTCGATCCACTCCTCACGTGGACGCGGCCGACCCGACGATCGCGCGGGTTGCCGACCTGGTAGCCCGCGGAGCGACCGCCAACCGCGGGCCCCTCACCGATGTGGAAGCCCTTTTGCTCGAGACGTACGTGACGGCGCGCCGCGAGCCGGAGGTGGCGGCCGCCGTCCTGGAGGCGGACCGCGAGTGGAACGCGGCGGTCGCGCCGCTGGTCGTGGCGGCGCTGCGGGACGGAACGGTGGCCGAGGGGGTGGATCCCGAGGCGGTCCTGTTCCTGGTGAAAGTGCTGCGGCTCGGCCTGCTGCTGCACCGCGGCTCGGGTTTGTCGCGTCCTGACCAGGCTGCCTGGGAGTCCCTGGTCGCCGGCGTCGTCGCCAGCTTCGGGTCGAGGGGCGGCCCGGACTGACGTCCTCGTCCGCTCGGCGCCGAGTGTCCGGCCTCCGCTCCTAGACTGGGCGAGCGATGACCGCGCCAGCCGAGACCACGGACGACCCGCGGGTCGCGCGGCTGCTGGAGGGGCTGAATCCACAGCAGCGTGAGGCCGTTGTGCACGCGGGGTCGCCGCTTCTCATCGTCGCCGGTGCTGGTTCGGGTAAGACGCGGGTGCTCACCCACCGCATCGCGTACCTGCTCGCCGCTCGGCAGGTGAAGCCGGGCGAGGTGCTCGCGATCACCTTCACCAACAAGGCCGCCGGCGAGATGAAGGAGCGGGTTGCCGCCCTGGTCGGGAACCGCAGCCGGGTCATGTGGGTGTCGACGTTCCACTCCGCGTGCGTCCGCATCCTGCGGGAGCAGCACCGCGCCCTCGGGTTCTCGTCCTCGTTCTCGATCTACGACCAGGCCGATGCGCAGCGGCTGGTCACCCTGGTGTGCCGCGACCTGGACCTCGACCCGAAGCGTTTCCCGGCGCGGACCCTCGCCCATCAGATCAGTGACCTGAAGAACGAGCTGATCGACCCGCCGGCGGCGGCCGACCGCGCCTCCAATCATGTCGAGAAGCAGGTGGCTGAGGTCTACGCCGCGTACCAGGCCCGGCTCAAGCAGGCGAACGCGCTCGACTTCGACGACCTGATCATGACCACCGTGCAGCTGCTGCAAGCCTTCCCCGACGTCGCGGCGCACTACCGGCGGCGGTTCCGGCACGTGCTCGTCGACGAGTACCAGGACACCAACCACGCCCAGTACGTCCTCGTACGCGAGCTGGCGGGCCACGCCAAACCACTTGCAGGCCAGGCGAATGCCGGCGACGTCGACGCGGCCGAGCTCTGCGTCGTCGGAGACGCCGACCAGTCGATCTACGCGTTCCGCGGCGCGTCGATCCGCAACATCGTGGAGTTCGAGCGGGACTACCCCGACGCGCACGTCGTCCTGCTCGAGCAGAACTACCGCTCGACGCAGAACATCCTTGCGGCCGCCAATGCCGTCATCAGCCGCAACCCGGGTCGCAAGCCCAAGAACCTGTGGTCGGCGGCCGGGGACGGTCCGAAGATCATCGGGTACGTCGCCGACAGCGAGCACGACGAGGCCGCGTTCGTCGCCGGGGAGATCGACCGGCTGGCGGACGAGCACGGCGTGGCGCCGGCCCAGGTGGCCGTGTTCTACCGCACCAACGCCCAGTCCCGCGTGTACGAGGAGGTGTTCATCCGGGTCGGCCTCCCGTACAAGGTGGTCGGCGGCGTGCGCTTCTACGAGCGGCGTGAGGTACGGGATCTGCTGGCGTACCTGAAGGTGCTGGTGAACCCGGCCGACACGATCAGCCTGCGCCGCATCCTCAACACGCCCCGGCGGGGAATCGGTGACCGCGCGGAACAGTGCCTGGCCACGTTCGCAGACCGCGAGCGGGTCACCTTCGCCGAGGCACTCGCGCGGGTCGGCGAGATCACCGACCTCGCCACCCGTTCCGCGGCGGCGATCCGCGGCTTCGCGACCATGCTCGACGACCTGCGCGCACTGGCCGACGGCGGGACGAACGTCGGCGACATCATGGAGGCGATCCTCGACCGCAGTGGCTACGACGCCGCGCTCGACGCCCAGGCGGAGGTCGGGGACGGCGTCGAGGCCGAAGGCCGCCGCGAGAACCTCCAGGAGCTGGTGTCGGTCGCGCGCGAGTACGAGGCGGGCACGCCCGGCGGCGGCATCACCGGGTTCCTCGAGCAGGTGTCTCTCGTCGCCGACACCGACGACATCCCCGACTCCGACGGCGGCGTCGTCACCCTGATGACCTTGCACGCCGCGAAGGGACTGGAGTTCCCGGTCGTCTTCGTGACCGGGATGGAGGACGGGGTCTTCCCCCACCTGCGGTCGCTCGGCGACCCGGCCGAGATGCAGGAGGAGCGTCGCCTCGCGTACGTCGGCATCACGCGCGCGCAGCAGCGGCTCTACCTGACCCGCGCGACCGTGCGCAGCGGGTGGGGGACGCCGCAGATGAACCCCGCGTCGCGCTTCCTCGAGGAGGTGCCGACCGACCTCGTCGACTGGCAGGGGAACTACGGCAGCACACCGTCGCGGTCGTCGGCGTCACAGATGGTTGCTGCACGGGCGATTGCCCGGGGGCGTACGCCGGGAGTCGGGCTGCGGCCGGTCCCCGACCTCGAGGTCGGGGACAAGGTCAGTCACGACACCTTCGGCCTCGGCACGGTGGTGGCCACGAGCGGCGCCGGGGACAAGGCCCAGGCCACGGTCGACTTCGGTGGTTCGTACGGCGAGAAGCGCCTCCTGCTGCGCTACGCCCCCCTCGAGAAGCTCTGAACCGCCGCCCGGTCGCCCGGGCCGCGATCCGTGAATCGGGTCATGGAATAGCCCCGGAAC
>DASVGV010000131.1:0-42330 GCA_036379355.1 Mycobacteriales bacterium
GGGGCGGGACGCGGCCAGGCGAGTCCGGACGAGCTCCTCGACCCCCCGGTCCGCGTCGGTCACCGGGGTCCGGTCCGGCTTGGTCTCCACCCTGAGGTCGAGCGCCCGAAACCGCTGCGAGGACAGGGCATCTGCCTCGTCGCAGAGCTCGAGCGCGAGATCGAGGTCGTCCGCCCAGTCGCCGGCCACGTCCGGCTGCCTAAGGTCCTGCGGGTGACCAGCCACCCGTCGGGATGGACCGTCGCGAGCGAGCGCGTGGTCTACGACAGCCCGTGGATCCGGGTCGGCCAGGCGGACGTGACGGCGCCGGACGGCCACCGCGTGCGCGACCACCACACGGTGCGGCTGCGGCCCGCCGCGGGGGTCGCCGTCGTGGTCGACGATCGGGTGCTCATGCTGTGGCGACACCGGTTCATCACCCGCGAGACCGGCTGGGAGATCCCGGCCGGCAAGGTCGAGGACGGCGAGACGCCCGAGGAGGCGGCGGTGCGCGAGTGCGTCGAGGAGTCCGGCTGGCGACCGGACGGACTGGAGCCGCTGGCGGTCTGGACGCCGCTCGACGGCGTCGCCGACTCCCGGTTCCACGCCTTCCTGGCGACCGGTGCCGAGCAGGTCGGCGCGCCGTCCGACACGCACGAGGCGGAGCGGATCGCGTGGGTGCCGATCGCCGAGGTGGCCCGCGCCATCGACGCGGGCGAGATCAAGGACGGCTTCACCTTCCCCGCCCTCCTCACCGTGCTGCGGCGGTTGTCGTGACCGGGGTCGGACCGCTGGACGACATCACCGTCCTCGAGGTCGCCAACTGGGTGGCCGCACCTAGCTGCGCGGCGCTGCTGGCCGACCTGGGCGCCCGCGTCGTGAAGGTCGAGCCGCCGGGCGGTGACGCGATGCGCGGCAAGCTGCGCCAGGCGAAGCCGGCCGCCGGGGCACCGGCCGTGGACCACCCGTTCCAGCTGGACAACCGCGGGAAGCGCTCGGTGACCGTCGATCTCACCGATCCCCGCGGCGCCGACCTCGTCCGGGACCTGGTACGGAGCGCGGACGTGTTCGTGACCAACCTGCTGCCGGGGCGGCGCGAGCGGTACGGCCTCACCGCCGAGGCGCTGCACGCGGTGAACCCACGGCTGGTCTACGCGCTGCTCACCGGGTACGGCAGCCAGGGTCCGGACGCCGATCTCGTCGGCTTCGACCAGACGGCGTTCTTCGCCCGGTCGGGGATCATGAGCCTCGTCGGCGAGCCGGGCGAGCCGCCGCCGAAGTTCCCCGCCGGACAGGGAGACCACCCGACCGGCCTGGCCCTGCTCGCTGCCGTCCTGGCCGCGCTGCGGGCCCGGGACCGCACCGGCGCGGGCCAGGTCGTCGAGACCGCGCTGCTGCGCAGCGCGGTCTGGAGCATCGGCAGCGACGTGGCGACCGCGCTGGCGGACCGGCGTCAGCCGACCCGGCGGGGCCGGGTCGGCGCGGTGGGGCCGATGAACACGACCTACCGCTGCGCCGACGACGCCTGGGTCAACCTGTCTGCTGCCGACCAGGGCGTGTGGCCGCGGTTCTGCCGCGCGCTCGACCGACCTGACCTCGCCGAGGACCCCCGGTACGCCACCCTGCGCAACCGCTTCGACCGGCGCGTCGAGCTGATCGACGAGTTCGACCGACTGTTCGGCTCCCAGCCGTACGCGCACTGGGCGCCCCGGCTGCACTCCCTGGGCATCGTGTGGGCCAAGGTTGCGACCCTGCCCGAGCTGGTCGAGGACGAGCAGGCCCGGGCGAACGGCATGTTCGCCCGGGTCGAGCATCCGCGGGCCGGGACGTTCGAGACCGTGGCGGCGCCGTTCACGATGTCCGTCTCCGACGCGTCCGTCCGTGGACCGGCACCCGAGCCCGGCGAGCACACCCTCACCGTCCTCGCCGACCTGGGCGTGCCGGCCGAACGGATCGACGCGCTTCTCGCCGCCGGCGTCCTCGGCGCCGAGGCGGACTGAGGGCGGCAGCGGATCGGGAGGTGGGGCGACCGCTCAGGCCGACACGGGCGGCCGGCGTTCGGACCACGGCCGTGCCTGCTCGAGCTGCGCGGCCAGCGACAGCAGCGTCTCCTCGTCCCCGTACCGGCCGGCCACCTGTACCCCGATGGGCAGGCCGGCGTCCGACCAGTGCAGGGGCAGCGAGATCGCGGGCTGACCGGAGACGTTGAACGGCGGCGTGAACGGGACGAAGCTCGCGGCGCGGAACAGGCCGTCGAGCGGGCTGCCGGGCGGGGAGTCGAACGTGCCCAGCGGGGGCGGCGGCTCGGCCAGCGTCGGCGTCAGCAGCACGTCCAGGTCGGTCAGCTGCGCGGCCATCACCCGGCTGGCGCGCTGGAGCTCCTGGAGCGCCGTGAGGTACTGCGGGCTGGACAGGCCCCGGCCCATCTCGACCAGCGCCCAGGTCAGCGGCTCGACGTCCGCCTCGGTCGCCGCGCGCCCGATGCGGGCCTCCCAGTCGGCCATGATCCAGGCGTTCCCGGCGGCCCACACGTTGATGAAGTGCGGGACGACGTCGGCGGCGCCGTCGAGCGTGGCGGGCTCGACGAGGTGGCCGAGCGACTCGCACAGCTCGGCGGCGTCCCGGGCAGCAGCGACGCAGGCCGGGTCGACGGGCGCGCCGTTGGGGCTGTCGGTCACCAGGCCGATGCGCAGGCGTCCCGGTGCGGAGCGGGTGGCGGCGAGGAACGACGGGCCGCGTGGTGCGGGCGCGACGTACGGTTCTCCGGGGACGGGTGCGGCGACGATGTCCAGCACCGCCGCCGAGTCCCGTACGGAGCGGGTCACGACGTGCTCGGCCACGAGACCGCTCATGACGTCGCCGTACTGGGGGGCCATCGACACCCGCCCGCGCGTCGGCTTCAGCCCGACGAGGCCGCAGCAGGAGGCGGGGATGCGGATCGACCCGCCGCCGTCGTTCGCGTGGGCGACCGGCACCATGCCGGCGGCCACTGCCGCGGCCGAGCCCCCGGAGGAGCCGCCCGTCGTCCGGCCGGTGTCCCAGGGGTTGCGGCTGGCGCCGTACCGCCGCGGCTCGGTGGTCGGCAGGATCGCGAACTCGGGCGTGTTCGTCTTCCCGCACACGACGAAGCCGGCCGCCAGGAACCGCTCGGTCAGCAGCTGGGTCGTGGTCGACACGTAGTCACCGGCCAGGGAAGTGCCCTCGTGGAACGGCGTGCCGGCCAGCTCGGCCGCAAAGTCCTTGAGCAGGAAGGGAACTCCGGCGAACGGCCCGTCCCCGAGGCCCGCCTTCACCTGGTCGCGCGCCCGGTCGAACAGCGGGTGGATGACCGCGTTGAGGGTCGGGTTCAGGCGCTCGATGCGTTCGATCGCCGCGTCGACGAGCTCGGCCGCCGAGACCTGGCCGCTGCGAACCAGGTCGGCCTGGGCGGTGGCGTCGAGCCATGCCGTGTCAGTCATGGTGCGAACGTAGACCCCTTGCGGTTCAGGCGATGCCGGCCAGCAGCCGTCGGAGCGAGGCCAGCCGGGCCGGGTCCGCCCCGGCCTCGTCGAGGTAGCAGCCTGGGGACCGGTGGTCGCACCCGGGCGGGCAGTGCTCGGCCGCCTCCGCGAGGTCGGGGAAGGCGGCGATCACGGTGCGCGCGGTCACGCCGCCCAGTCCGAACGACCGGACCCCGGGTGTGTCGACCACCCATCCGCCACCGGGAAGCGCGAGCGCCTGCGCGGCCGACGTCGTGTGCCGTCCCTTGCCGACACCGCTCAGCCCTCCGGTGCTCTGCTCCGACGCGGTCAGGCGGTTGACCAGCGTCGACTTGCCGACGCCACTGGACCCGAACAGCACCGTCGTGCGGCCCGCGAGGGCGCCGACCACGTCGTCCAGCGGGCGGCCCCGGGCGACGGTCACGACCGGCACACCGAGGGGTGCGTACACCCCGCGCAGCTCCGTGTCGTCCGCGCCCGGCTGGTCGGCCTTCGTCAGCAGCAGCAGCGGAACCAGCCCGCCGGCGTACGCAGCCACGAGGCACCGGTCGACCAGCCGGGGCTGCGGCGGGGGGGTCGTCAGGGACACCACGACCGCGAGCTGGTCCGCGTTCGCGACGACCGGCTTCTCGGTGCCCTCGTTGTCGTCGGCGGTCCGCGCCAGCAGCGACCTCCGCTCGTCCAGGGACACGATCCGTACGAGGGCCTCGGTGCGCCCCGAGGTGTCCCCCTCGACGCGCACCCGGTCACCCACGACGACCGGGGTGCGTCGGAGCCCGCCGCCGCGGGTCGCGGTGAGCTCGACGCCGGAGCCGTCCGCGCCGAGCCGGCAGGTCCAGCGGCCCCGGTCGACCGCGACCACCATCGCGGGGACGGCGTCGGCGAAGTCGGGGCGCCGCCGGGTGCGCGGCCGGGAGCCTTTGCCGGGCCGCACCCGGACGTCGTCCTCGTCCAGCTCCCGCGGGCTCACGACCCGGCCAGCCCGGCCCACAGCGCGGGGAAGTCCGGCACGGTCTTGGCCGTGGTCGCGATGTCGAGGATCCGCACGCCGGGAAGGGCCAGCCCCACGACCGCGTACGCCATGGCCAGGCGATGGTCCGCGCGGGGATCGAGCACCTCGTCGCCGTGCAGCGCGGCAGGGGTGACGGCCAGCCCGTCGGGCAACTCCTCGATCCGCGCACCCAGCCGGCCGAGCTCCGTGGCGATGGCGGCGATCCGATCGGTCTCCTGGAGCCGGATGTGCGCGATGCCGGTCAGCCGCGACGGCGAGTCGGCGAGGACGGCGAGCGCCGCCAGTGTCAGCGCCAGCTCGGGCGCGTCACGCAGGTTGGCCTCGATCCCGTGGATCGTGCCGGATCCCTTCAGCACCAGGCCCTCTGGCCCGATCTCGTACGACGCTCCCATGGCGGTCAGCAGCTCCGGCAGGACGGCACCCGGCTGTGACGTGGCGGCCGGCCATGCCGGGATGGTGACCGTGCCGCCGGTGGCGACGGCCGCGGCGAGGAACGCCGACGCGCTGGACAGATCCGGCTCGACTGTCCGGTCCACCGGACGCACCGGACCGGCCTCGACCACCCAGCGGTCCGTGGCGACGTCGACCTCGACACCGGCGTCGCGCAGCATCGTCACGGTCATGGCGATGTGATGGGCGGAGACCGGTGGCGGCCCCTCGTGGCGGACGTCGAGACCCGCGGGAAGGGACGCCCCCACCAGCAGCAGCCCGGACAGCAGCTGCGAGGAGGACGACGCGTCGATCACGACCTGCCCCCCGCGGGCCGGGCCGGTCACGGTCATGGGCACCGCCGTGCCCTCGATCCGCGCCCCGAGCCGGCTCAGAGCCGACAGCAGCGGGGCCATCGGCCGCTCGCGCATCCTCGCGTCGCCGTCGAACCGGATCGGCGCCGTGCCGAGCGCGGCGAGCGGTGGGACGAACCGGGCGACGGTCCCGGCGAGGCCGCAGTCGACCTCGCCCGGTGTGCGCGCCAGCGGCCCTGGCACGACGCGCCAGTCGTCGTCGCCTTCCACCCGGCAACCCAGAACGCGCAGCGCCCCGGCCATCAGCAGGGTGTCGCGCGCGCGGAGCGGTGCCCTGACCGTGCTCGGCCCGGTGGCCTGCGCCGCCAGCACGAGTGCCCGGTTGGTCAGCGACTTCGAGCCCGGCAGCCGGACGGTGGCGCGCACCGGCCCGTCCGCGACCGGCGCGGCCCACGGCTCGGTCTGCTGGAGCGGCACGCGACAGAGCGTAGAAGCCCCGCGGGCTCGCACCTAGGGTTTGCGGTATGTGCGGCAGGTACGCCTCGGCGCGGTCGACCGCGGACCTCGCCACGCTGCTGGGCGCCGCCGACGAGACCGGCGAGCGCCTCGTCGAGCCGGACTACAACGTCGCCCCGACCAAGGACGTGCCGGCGGCAGTCGTCCGCGACGACCGGCGCCGGCTGGTGGCGCTGCGCTGGGGGCTGGTGCCGTCGTGGGCCCGCGACCCGCGCATCGGCAACCGCCTTATCAACGCCCGGGTCGAGACGGTCGCTGCCAAGCCCGCGTTCCGGGCCGCATTCGCGCGCCGGCGCTGCCTGTTGCCCGCCGACGGCTACTACGAGTGGAAGCCGCCCGCCGAGGGTCGCCCGTCGGCCAAGAATCCCAAGCAGCCCTACTACCTACATCCCGCGGACGGCGGCCTGCTCGTCATGGCCGGCCTGTACGAGATCTGGAAGGACGCCGAAGGGCGGCCGCTGTGGACATCCACGGTGATCACGACGCAGGCGGCCGACGAGCAGGGCGAGATCCACGACCGGGCGCCGCTCATGGTGCCGCCCGACCTGTGGGAGCGCTGGCTCGACCCGGCCGTGCCCGGCGACGAGCTCCTCGGCGCGCTGCCGCCGGCGGTGGGCGCGGCGATCGCGGCCACGCCGGTTTCCACGCTCGTCAACGACGTGCGCCACAACGGTCCCGAGTTGGTGGTACCCGGCACGGTGTGAACGGGACGAACCGGGGTACTGCGCCCGCGACGACAACGTCGGCGCGTGGTCCGCAGGGTGCAGGGGGCATCCGACAGGCGCCGGGAGGAGCTGGTCCCGTGCGCAAGGTCGTGCTGACCCCCGAGCTGATCCACCGGGTCGAGAGCGATCACCGGTTCCGCCTGGCGGCGACCGCCACCTCGTATCCCGACTGGCGCGAGGACGCGCTGTGCATCGCCGCACCAGACCCGGACCTGTTCTTCCCCGTGGCGCCCGAGGGGCTCGAGCCGGCCCGGCGGGTCTGCGGGCGGTGCCCGGTGGCCGGCCAGTGCCTGGCCGAGGCCCTGAGCCGCGCGGAGATCGACGGTGTCTGGGGCGGCACGACGACCTCGGAGCGCCGGGTCATGCGCGCGGTCTGGCGGCAGTCCCACCCGCTGGCCGCCGCGTCCGTCTGAGCGACCTACCGTCGGCGGATGCCGACGATCCTCGACCTCGACACCGGCCGCGGGCCCGCGCGGGCCACGGTCCATCACGCCGCCGCACCCGCGGCGCTCGTCGTGCTGCTGCACGGTGCCGGGACGGACACCGCGGCCGCGCCGTACCCGGAACTCGCCGACGCGCTCGCGGCCGCCGGACTCACGGCCGTCCGCTTCGACCAGCCGTACCGCGTGGCCGGCCGCCGGGCGCCGGACCGGGCCCGGTTCCTCGACGCCGCGCTCGTGGAGGCGCTGCCCGCTCTGCACGCCCTCGCGCCGGGGTGCCCGCTCGGCGTAGTGGGCCGGTCCAGCGGCGCGCGCGTGGCCTGCCGGACGGCGGCGGCCGCCGGCACGCGGGCGATCGTCGCGCTCGGCTTCCCGTGGCGCCCGCCGGGGACACCGCCGCGGCCTGACCGGGGCGACGAGCTGCGGCTGGGTGCCCGCACCTGCCCGGTCCTCGTCGTGCAGGGCGAGCGCGACCCGTTCGGCCGGCCGACGCGGCTGCGCGGCGTGCGGACGCGCACCGTCGCCGGCATGGCCCACGCGCCGACACTGCCCGCTGCGCTCGGCACGATCGGCTGGCTGGCCCGCACGCTCGCCCAGGCCTGAGCACCCGCCGGGTACGGGTCGGGAACAGCGCTCGGCCACCGGCGGTTGGCGCAAGACGTGAGCACGTCGACCCTGCGCACCGGACGGAAGCGCGGTCGCGGTCGCGCCGCGGCGGGGCCGGCGCCCGGACGCGAGCCCGTAGGATCGAGGGGTGCCGGACCGGCCGATCGCCGTTCCCGCCCGCGCACGTTCCCGAAGGAGCTTCTCGTCGAGACCACCCAGCACGACACGGCCCAGTCGCCGGACGCGACCGAGCGCGCCGACGCGCTCGAGTCCGACACGTCCGATCCCCGGGCGACCGAGACCGAGGGCGAGCGGCGCGAGCGGTTCGAGCGCGACGCCCTGCCGTTCCTCGACCAGCTCTACGCCGCGGCCATGCGCATGACCCGGAACCCGGCCGACGCCGAGGACCTGGTGCAGGAGACGTTCGTGAAGGCGTACGCCGCCTTCCACCAGTTCCGGCCGGGCACCAACCTGAAGGCCTGGCTCTACCGCATCCTGACCAACACGTTCATCAACTCCTACCGCAAGAAGCAGCGCCAGCCGCAGCAGAACCCGACCGAGCAGATCGAGGACTGGCAGCTGGCCGCCGCGGAGGCGCACACGTCGCAGGGGCTGCGCAGCGCCGAGATGGACGCCCTCGACCACCTGCCGGACTCGGACGTCAAGGAAGCGCTCCAGAACCTGCCCGAGGACTTCCGGATGGCGGTCTACTACGCCGACGTCGAGGGGTTCTCGTACAAGGAGATCGCGGAGATCATGGGCACGCCGATCGGGACCGTGATGAGCCGCCTGCACCGAGGTCGTCAGGGCCTGAAAAAGCAGCTCCGCGAGTACGCCGTCGAGCGCGGGCTCGTCCGCACGGGGTCGGAGGGCTAGTCATGGGACACCACGACGACGTGGAGTGCCGGGAGGTCCTGGCCGAGTTGTGGACCTTCCTGGACGGCGAGCCGACCAAGCACAGTCGCGCGGTGATCCAGGGACATCTCGACGACTGCACGCCCTGCCTGCGCAAGTACGGCATCGAGAAGGAGGTCAAGGCGCTGGTGGCCCGCTGCTGCGGGCACGAGGAGACGCCGGTGGACCTTCGCGAGCGCGTACTGGTCGCTCTGCGCAGCACCACCGTGGTGTCGGACGGCACGTCGACGACGGTGACCTCGGCGTCGGTCGAGATCGAGGGCTGACCTGCGCCCCACCGGGCCGCTTGTCCGGTGGGGCCACGTCGAGCGCGCTGTTCGCGGCGTCGCCCCCGGCGGGTAAGTGGGGTCAGTCGCTCCTCATCTGAGGGCGCCCCGGTGGCGGCGGCGGCACACCGGTGCTGACTGCTGGTCCACCGGGCGGGGGTGGCAGCACCGCGCCCTGGCCGCGGACCCGGCGGCGCATGGCCTGCGCCACCATCAGGCCCGCGCCCGCCGCGACCAGGACGTCGCCGGCTGACAGGACCTGGGGCTGCCACGGCAGCGGCAGCGGGATCCGGTCGTCGAGGAGCGCCAGCCGCGTCGAGCCGTCCGCGACGGCGTGCCGCGGGTCGTCGTACAGCGGCCCCGTCGCAACGCCCGCGCGCGCGGCCGCGGACAGCTCCACCGGCATGGCGCCGTTGGCCACGATCACGAGGGCGTTGGCTGCCAGGCCGACCGCGAGCAGCAGCCGCCCGGCCAGCCGGCCGTTGAACGCCAGCCAGCCGAGGGCCAGCAGCAGGCTGACCACGAGGACCGCGGCGTACGCCCAGCCGCCCAGGGCGAACGCTGCCGCCACCTGCAGCGCCACCGCCAGCAGCAGCACGGGCACGTACCGCAGCCGCGCGGTCTCCAGGCGGGATAACGACCCGCCCAGGGCCCAACCGATCAGCAGACCGCCGACCACCGCGATCAGCACGAACAGCATGTGGCACAGTCTGGCCGCGTGGGCCGGCTTCCGGCCGCGGCGGCGCGCGAAGGAGGACGGTCGGGGTGTTCGACGTCGTGCTGGTGGCCAACCGCGGCGAGATCGCCCGGCGCATCATCCGCACCCTGCACGTGATGGGCATCCGTGCGGTGGCGGTGCACAGCGAGGCCGATGCCGGTGCGCTGCACGTGGCCGAGGCCGACGAGGCGGTGCTGCTCGGCGGCGCCGCGCCCGCGGAGTCGTACCTCGACGTGGCCAAGGTCCTCGAGGCGGCGGACCGGACGGGTGCGCAGGCGATCCATCCCGGGTACGGGTTCCTGTCCGAGAACGCCGGCTTCGCGCAGGCGGTGCTCGACAGCGGCCGCGGCTGGGTGGGCCCGTCGCCGGCGTGCATCACCGCGATGAGCGACAAGGTCAACGCGCGCAACCTGATGAGCGCCGCCGGCGTGCCCGTGGCCGCCGGGACCCGCGAGCCGGTGCTCGACGCCGACGCCGCGGTCGTCGCCGCGCGCGACCTCGGTTACCCGCTCATGGTGAAGGCGTCGGCCGGCGGCGGGGGGATCGGCATGGGTGTGGCCGAGGACGAGCCCGGCCTGCGGGCGGCGTTCGAGACGGCGCGCAGCCGAGCCGAGCGGTTCTTCGGGTCGCCGGAGATCCTGCTCGAGCGGTACGTCCGGGGGGCCCGGCACGTCGAGGTGCAGGTGCTGGGCCTGGCCGACGGCACCGTGCTGGCGCTGGGGGAGCGGGACTGCTCGGTGCAGCGGCGGCACCAGAAGGTCGCCGAGGAGACGCCGTCGCCGGGAGTGGGCTCCGATCTGCGCGCGCGGATGTTCGCGGCGGCCGTCGCCGCCGGCCAGGCCGTCGGCTACGAGGGTGCGGGCACCGTCGAGTGCCTGGTGGACCCGGGCCGGCAGGACTTCTTCTTCCTCGAGATGAACACCCGCCTGCAGGTCGAGCACGCGGTCACCGAGCTGGTCACCGGTCTCGATCTGGTGGCCGAGCAGCTCCGCGTCGCCGCCGGCGACCCGCCGGGGTTCGACCCGGCGGCGCCGCCGGTCCCGACCGGCCACGCGATCGAGCTGCGGGTGTACGCCGAGGACCCGCAGCGGTTCCTGCCCGGCCCCGGGACCATCACCCGCTGGGTGGAGCCGTCCGGCGACGGCATCCGGGTGGACGCGGGCTATCACGACGGCGACACGGTCACGCCGTACTACGACCCGCTGCTCGCCAAGCTCTGCGCGTACGGAACCGACCGGGCGGAGGCCCTCGCGCGGCTGCGCGCGGCGGTCGCCGCGTTCGTCGTCGACGGGCCCAAGGTGAACCTGCCGTTCTTCGCCGAGCTGCTCGCCGAGCCGGAGTTCGTCAGCGGCGACTACGACACCGGGATCATCGAGCGGATGCGGTCCTAGCCGCGGGCCCGAAAGGGGCGACTAGGGTCGCCCCGTCGGACGAAGCCCGAGGGAGGACGAGTGGCCGAGCTGCGCGCGGAGATGGTGGCGAACGTCTGGAAGGTCGTGGCCGCCGAGGGCGACGCGGTCAGCGAGGGCGACACGATCGTCATCCTCGAGTCGATGAAGATGGAGATCCCGGTCCTCGCGGAGTCCGGCGGGACGCTCTCGCGCCTCGCCGTGACCGAGGGACAGGTGGTCCAGGAGGGTGACCTGATCGGGGTCATCGACTAGCGGCGCCGGCCGGTTTGGCGCCCCGCGCCTCAAGCGGCGCCCCCGCGGGGCCGATGCAGCCACTGTGGCGAGCCAGATCAACAGCTACCTGCGCGCTCTCGTGGACTCGGGGGGCTCCGACCTGCACTGCAAGGTCGGCTCGCCGCCGCGCGTCCGCATCGACGGGGTGCTGCGCCGGCTCCAGACGCCGGACCTGACAGCGGTCGACACCGAGTCCATCGTGACCGAGGTTCTCCGCGCCGACCTGGTCGACGAGTTCCGCCGGACGAACGAGGCCGACTTCGCGTACAGCGTCGAGGGCATCGGCCGCTTCCGGGTCAACGCCTTCCGGGCGCGCGGCTCGTGCGGCGTCGTCTTCCGGCGGGTCAGCGTCGGCGCGATTCCGCTGGCCGATCTGGGCGTCCCCCCCGTGCTGGGCACGCTCGCTCTCGAGCCGCGCGGTCTCATCCTCGTCACCGGGCCCACCGGCTCGGGAAAGACCACGACGCTGGCCGGCATGGTCGACACGATCAACGAGCAGCGCGACGTGCACATCGTCACGATCGAGGACCCGATCGAGGTCATGCACTTCGACAAGCGCGCCATGGTCAACCAGCGCGAGGTACGGGTCGACACCAGCGACTTCAACTCGGCCCTGCGGGCCGCCATGCGCCAGGACCCCGACGTGATTCTTGTCGGCGAGATGCGCGACCAGGAGACCGTGCAGGCCGCGCTGACCGCCGCCGAGACCGGTCACCTGGTCATGTCGACCCTGCATACGACCGACGCACAGGAGACGGTCGCCCGCATCATCGACTTCTTCGCCCCGCACGAGCAGAAGCAGATCCGGATGTCGCTGGCCGGCGCCCTGCGCGGCATCGTCTGCCAGCGCCTCGTGCCCCGCGCCGACGGACAGGGGCGCTGCGTCGCGATGGAGATCATGCTCAACACCGGCCGGCTGGCCGAGGCGATCGTCGACCCGGACAAGACCAACACCATGACCGCGTTGATCGCGGACGGCGCGTACTACGGCATGCAGACGTTCGACCAGCACCTGATCACGCTCATCCGCGACGGCGTGGTCACGCTCGAGGACGCGATGACCGTCTCGTCGGCGCCGCACGACCTGACCGTCGCTCTCCGCCGCCTGGGGCTCGTGGCCTGATCACGGCCCGGCGCGGTCCGCCGGGGGACTCTGCCAGGATCGGGCGGGTGAGCACCGACCAGCTGCCGGACACCGGCGCCGACCTGGTTTTGCTGCTCGACCTCGAGCAGATCGAGGACAACATCTACCGCGGCCTGTCGCCGCACACCGGCCAGCAGCGGATCTTCGGCGGGCAGGTCGCGGGCCAGGCCCTCGTGGCCGCGGGACGGACGGTCCCGCCGGACCGGACGGTGCACTCCCTGCACGCGTACTTCCTCGTCGCCGGCGACCCCAGCGTGCCGGTCGTCTACCAGGTCGACCGGATCCGGGACGGACGCTCGTTCACGACGCGCCGCGTGGTCGCAGTCCAGCACGGCCGCGCGATCTTCCATCTGTCGGCGTCGTTCCAGGTTGCCGAGGAGGGGGTCGAGCACCAGGACGCGATGCCGGACGTCCCGGACCCCGACGACCTGCCGACCATGGCCGACCTGCTCGCGCCGTACCCGGAGCTGCTCGCCGACCACCTGGCCCGGCCGATGCTGATCGAGCGGCGGTACGTCGGCCGCCCGCCGTTCGTTCCGCGCGGCGACGGCGAGCCGGTCACCGCCGGGAGCGGCGTCTGGATCAAGGCCGGCGCCCTGCCCGACGACCCGCTCGTGCACGTGTGCGCGTTGACGTACGCGAGCGACATGACCCTCCTCGACAGCGTCCTGCTGCCGCACGACATGTCGTTCTGGCGCGACACCGTCAGCGGGGCGAGCCTCGACCACGCGATGTGGTTCCACCGTCCGTTCCGCGCCGACCAGTGGCTGTTGTACGCGCAGCACTCGCCGGCGGCCGGTGGCGGCCGCGGCCTCGCGACCGGACGGATCTTCAGCCGGCACGGCGAGCTGCTCGTGTCGGTCGTGCAGGAAGGACTGGTCCGGCGGCCCCGGGCCGCGGCGTCCTGACCGGTGGCGACGCTCGCGGAGCTGATCCGGGCCCACACCGACCTGCCGGACGGGTCGGTCGACCACCTGCGCGCACTGGTCGCCGACTGGCAGCTGCTGTCGGACCTGTCGTTCGCCGACCTGTCGCTGTGGGTCCGCAGCACGAACCGCGACTTCGTCTGCGTCGCCCACGTCCGCCCGGTGACAGCGGCGACCGCGCACGAGAGCGACCAGGTCGGCCGGCGGATCGCGTCGGGCGAGCTGGCCGCGGTCGAGTCGGCGTGGCGCGAGCAGCGGTTCGTCCGCGAGGGCGAGCCGATCTGGGCCGGCGGTACGCCGCTGCGCCAGGAAGCGCTGCCGGTGCACCACGGCGGCCTCCCGGTCGCCGTGGTCACCCGCGACACGAACCTCTCGGCCGTACGGACGCCGTCTCAGCTGGAGCTGACCTACCTCGCCACGGCAGGGGACCTGCTCCAGATGGTCGCCGAGGGGCGCTTCCCGTTCCCGCGGCAGACCGAGCAGCAGGCCGAGCCGCCGCGGGTCGGCGACGGGTTCCTGCGCCTCGACGCCGGAGGCACGGTCGTGTTCGCGAGCCCGAACGCGCTGTCCGCGTACCGGCGTCTCGGCTTGTCGGGGAACCTCACCGGCGAGCGGCTGCGGGTGGCGCACGAGAACCTCGGCGTGGTCGGGGCACCGATCTGGCGGACGCTCGCCACGCGGCGGCCCGAGTCGGGGGACGTGGAGGGGACGAGTGGCACCGAGCTGTCCCTGCGCGCCGTGCCGATCCTGCCGGGCGACGAGCTGCGCGGCGCCGCCGTTCTCCTGCGGGACGTCACGGAGGTACGCCGCCGGGAGCGGGCGTTGCTGTCGAAGGACGCGACGATCCGCGAGATCCACCACCGGGTGAAGAACAACCTGCAGACCGTCGCCGCCCTCCTTCGGCTCCAGGCGCGGCGTACGGACGCGGAGGAGGCGCGGCTGGCGCTGGTGGAGTCGGTCCGCCGGGTGACCTCGATCGCGCTGGTGCACGAGACGCTGTCGCAGACCCTCGACGAGATTGTCGGATTCGACGCAGTGGCCGACCAGGTCGCGGCCAGCGTCCTGGAACTGGCCGCGACCGGCCGCCGCGCGACCGTCCGGCGCACCGGTTCGTTCGGGGACCTGCCCGCGACCGTGGCCACCCCGCTCGCGCTCGTGCTCTCGGAGCTGCTGTCCAACGCGGTCGAGCACGCGTACGCGGGCGAGGGCGGCAGCCTGGAGGTGCGCGTCGACCGGGGCAGCGCGGGGATGGAGGTCGTCGTCGCCGACGACGGGGCGGGCCTGCCCGCGGACTTCGAGCTCGAGGGCTCGACCCGGCTCGGGCTCCAGATCGTCCGCGCGTTGGTGGTGGGGGAGATGCGGGGCACGATCGTGCTGCGCCCGCGGACCCCGCAGGGCACGGAGGCGGTCGTCGCGATCCCGGCCGCCCAGCTGGTCGAGATGCCGCTCGGCCCGGGCTGATCAGCCGCCGGCGATGCGGATGTGGACCAGCAGCAGCACGATGAGGTAGATCAGGAGCGCGAGGCCGATGAGCCCTGCGATCCGCAGGGGCCAGACCTGGCGCCAGTGTGGCAGCGGCTCGGTGGCGCGGGTGACGGGACGCCCGTAGACCTCACGGGCCATCGGTCAGGCGCTGGCGCGCGCCCGCGCGCGAGCGTTGCGGCGCTTGAGCGCGCGCCGCTCATCCTCGGACAGGCCACCCCAGACGCCTGCGTCCTGGCCGGTCTCCATCGCCCACTGCAGGCAGGCCTCGGTCACGGAGCAGCGGCGACAGACCGCCTTGGCCGCCTCGGTCTGGTCGTACGCCGGGCCGGTGGTGCCGATCGGGAAGAACAGCTCCGGGTCCTCGTCACGGCAGGCCGCTTCGTGGCGCCAGTCCATGCGGACACAACCTTTCCGTCGTCTACATCTCCAGAACGGGGTGGGCGCGAGCCCGCTGTGCCGTCTGCGGTCATCGGACCCCGCCCACGAGGGGCCGGGAACGGGGGGTCATACTGATCGTGCACCGTGGTCGTACGAGGTGCCTCGCCGTGTCGGCGGGACACCGCAGTGCGCCCTGCCCGGCAGCGCTGAACCCTGGTGATCAGCCTCTCACCGCCCTGAGCAGGTTGCAACCGTGTCAACGCCGGTGTGACGCTTGTCATGCCCGGGGTCGCGAGGACGGCCCGCCGTGCCTGGGTTCGTCCCGATCTAGGAGGGTCGCTGGGCCGTGGCGGACCCCCCCTCCGTCCCGTCGATCTACGGACATCGGGGCAGCGTGCGGCCGGGCCCGGAGAACACCGTCGCGTCCGTGGGGGCGGCGGTCGGGGCCGGCGCCGACGGAGTGGAGATCGACATCCGGCTCCACGACCATGCGCTCGTCGTGAGCCACGACTACCCCCGGGGCGCGGCTCCCAGCGCGGTGGAGATCCTGGATGCCGGCCGCGGCGGGCGCGTCATCTGCGAGGTGAAGAACGTCGCGGGTGACCCGGACTTCGACGCCCCCCGCTCGGCCGCGGCACGCGCCCTGGTGGCCCTGCTGGCCGCCCGGCGCGCAGACGGCGCGGACGACATCGTGGTGTCGTCGTTCGACTGGTTCTCGCTCGACGCCGTGCGCGAGCTCGACGGGCCGCCGACCGCCTTCCTGACGCCGTTCGGCATGTCCATGCGGGCCGGCGTCACCCACGCCCGTGAGCACGGCCACGCGGAGGTGCACCCGCACTGGTCGGCGGTGACCCGCCGCGGCGTGGCGGCCGCCCACGAGGCCGGCCTGCGCGTCGTCACCTGGACCGTGACGTCGGCGATCGCGGCCCGGCGGCTGGCCCGGCTCGGCGTCGACGGGCTGATCTGTGACGACCCGGCAGCGGTCGTCGCTGCTCTGCGCCGCCCCGACTAGCCCTCGTCCGGCCCCGCCGGCGGGGCCCCGTCGACCACGCGCAGCGCCTGCGGCACGGACGAGAACCTCACCTCGCTCGCCTCACCGAGGTAGTCGCCGTCGACCTGCAGCGCCGTCGGCTCGTGCGCCCGGACGGTGAGCGCCTCGAGGTCGTGCCAGGCGACGACACGTCTGCCGTGCGGGCCGTCCCCGAACAGCTGGGCGAGGATCCGCAACGTCGGCAGCGCGTGCATGGCCGTCAGCCCGAACAGGTCGAGGCCGGACTCGAAGGAGGCTTCCGGGCACGGGTCCACCGGCCGGTCCCCGAGGTAGGTCCAGGGCGCCGTGTTGCACACCAGCCCGAGGAACACGTCGACCTCGTCGTGGCCGGGTGCGCTGACGGTCAGGGGCGGGGTGCGGTGGCTCAGGTGGAAGACGTACTCGACCAGGGCCGAACGGGCGTAGCGCCACGGGGTGACCTGGGTGCCGCGTCGGCGCCTGCGCTCCACGCGCTGCACGGTCGCCGCGTCGATGCCGAGGCCCGCGCAGAACGTGAACCAGCGCTCGTCGGCCCGGCCCAGCCCGATCGTGCGGGTGCGCCCGGTCCGTACGCCGGCCAGCAGCTCGGCGGTGCCCTCGACCGGGTCGGTCGGCAGGCCGAGCGAGCGGGCCAGCACGTTGGCGCACCCGCCGGGCACGATGCCGAGGACCGGCACGTCCTCGCCCAGCCGTCCGCCGGCGAGCAGGCCGTTGACCACCTCGTTGAGCGTGCCGTCGCCGCCGAGCGCCACCACGTAGTCGACGCCGTCCTCGGCTGCCCGGGCGGCGAGGTCGGTGGCGTGGCCGCGCGCCCGCGTCTCGACGACCTCGACCTTCAGGTCGGCGCCGAGGGCCGATGCCAGTACGTCGCGCGAGCGGGGCGTCGTCCCGGTCGCCATGGGGTTGACGACCAGCAACGCGCGCATCGGTCCACTCTACGGGGCCGCTACCGTCGACCGCGTGTCGACGGTAGCCGTCTGGATCGTCCGCATTCAGGCGCTGGCCCTGGTCGGGCTCGCGGTGGCGGCGGTCGTGCTCGCCGCGACGTCGACGACGTCACTGGGCGCCGGCTTCGTCATCTCCGAGGTCGTCGCCGCCCTCGCCGTCGCCGCCCTCATCGGCCTGCCGACGCGTCACCGGCGCCTGCGCGCGCCCATCCTCCTGCTCGAGCTCATCGCGGTCGGCATCGCGGGCCAGCTCGCGTCCGACCACCGTCCGCTCATCGCCGTCGCCGTCGGCGTTCCCGCCCTCGTCGCCGCCCTCGCCATCCTCCTCGGCGAGCGGGCCCGTACCTAGCGCGAGCGCTACTCCGTCACCTGGGTCGTAGCGCGAGCGCTACTCCTCGACCATCAGGCCGGTCCGCAGCTGGGCCAGGGTCCGGGCCAGCAGGCGCGAGACGTGCATCTGCGAGATCCCGAGCTCAGCCGCGATCTGACTCTGGGTCTGGTTCCCGAAGAACCGCAGCATCAAGATCCGCTTCTCGCGGGTCGGCAGTGCCTCCAGGAGCGGCTTGAGCGACTCGCGGTACTCGACGCCCTCGAGGGCGGTGTCCTGTACGCCGAGTGAGTCCGCCACCGACGGAGCGTCCGCATCGTCGCCGCCCGGTGCGTCCAGGCTGACCGCCGAGTACGCATGCGCGGACTCCATCCCTTCGAGCACCTCCTCCTCGGACAGCTCGAGGTAGGCGGCCAGCTCGGCGACGGTGGGCGACCGCCCGTTGCTCTGTGCCAGCTCGCTGGTGGCCCGCGCGAGCGCGAGCTTGAGCTCCTGCAGCCGCCGCGGCACCCGGATCGTCCAGCCCTTGTCCCGGAAGTGGCGCTTGATCTCGCCGACGACCGTGGGGGTGGCGTACGTCGAGAACTCCACGCCCCGGTCGCTGTCGAACCGGTCGACACTCTTGATCAGGCCGATCGTCGCGACCTGCACGAGGTCGTCGTACGGCTCGCCGCGGTTGCGGAACCGGCGGGCGAGGTACTCGACCAGCGGCAGGTGCATCTCGACCAGCTCGTCGCGGACCGCCCGGTGCTCGTCGGACTCCGGGTCGCACGCGTGCAGCCGCGCGAAAAGCTCCTTGGCCCGGGCGCGGTCGGCGGCGCGCTCCTGGCTGCGAGTGTCGGCGACGATCTGCTCCACCTCGACGGTGAGCTCGGCGGGCGCTGCGGAGTCGGGCGTCACGACCGACGTGGGCGCCTCGTGCGTGATGTCGCTCACGCGGCCTGTCCGCGCCGCTTGTGCAGGCTGATGGTCACGGCCTGGTCGGCATCCGCGGACGAGTCCACGTCGCCCGCGAGCGCCGTCAGCACTGTCCACGAGAACGTGTCCCGCGACGGCTCCTCGCCGGTGACCGTCGGCACGGTCACCCCCACGTGCAGCACCTCGTCGCCGACGGTGAAGGCCACGTTCAGCTCGGCGCCCGGCATCGCGCCGGCCAGCAGCATCGCGCAGGCCTCGTCGACGGCGATCTTGAGATCCTCGATCTCGTCGACGGTGAAGTCGAGCCGCGCGGCCAGCCCGGCGGTCACCATGCGCAGGACCGAGAGGTACGCGCCCTCGGCGGGGAGCCGGACGACGACCTCGTCCTTCGGCGCCGGGCCCCCGGGCGCGCCGTTCTCCGTGATGGTCACGCTTCCTCCGTCGCTGTTCGGGCGTCACGATGTCGGGCGCTGCCGAGGCGCGCCGCCGGTCGCCCACCATTGTCCGTTATGAATGGGGGTGAGCGCGACCGGGTCAGGTCCGCGTCGCGAGGGCGTGCAGCGCGCTGCCGGTGAGGCGGTGGACGGTCCACTCATCGAGCGGGTCCGCGCCGATCGACCGGTAGAAGCCCAGGGCCGGCTCGTTCCAGTCCAGCACCGACCACTCGAGCCGCGACCACCCCCGGTCGATGCAGATGCGGGCCAGCCGCGCCAGCAGCGCACGGCCGACACCCCTGCCCCGGTGCTCGGGGCGGACGTACAGGTCCTCGAGGTACAGACCGGTCCGGCCGGTCCACGTGGAGAAGCTGCGGTACCACAGGGCAAGCCCGATGACGGTGCTGTCGTCTTCGGCGACCTCGCAGCGCGCGACCGGGTCGGGCCCGAAGAGGGCGCCGCGCAGCAGATCCTCGGTCGCAACGGCTTCGGTGCGGGCGTGCTCGTACTCGGCGAGGTCGGCGATCAGCCCGAGCAGCACGGGCACGTCGTCCGGGACAGCCGCCCGGATGCGCATCAGAGCGAGTTCACGAAGGCGACGGCCTCGTCGTACGTCGGCAGCCGGCCGAGGTCGGCGGCTTCCGCCAGCGTCGGCGCCGCGGCGTCCCGGTCGGAGAGGATCGGCCGGTCGATCGCGCCGAACGGCAGGTCGAGCGCGGGGTCGAGCGGATGGACGCCGAACTCGCGGTCAGGGTTGTACGGCGTCGAGCACAGGTAGTTCACGGTGGCCCACTCCGACAGGGCGACGAACGCGTGCCCGAGCCCTTCCGGGATGTAGACGGCGTTGTGGGTCTCGGCGTCCAGCTCGACCGCAGCCGACCGGCCGAACGTCGGCGATCCGACGCGGATGTCGATGACGACGTCGAGCAGCCGCCCGGCGAGGCAGGAGACGTACTTCGCCTGGCCCGGGGGGACCAGGGCGTAGTGCACGCCGCGGATGACACCGCGGCGGGACACGCTCGTGTTGACCTGGGCCACGTGCAGCGGGTGACCGGTCTGCTTCTCGAAGACGTCGGCGCGGAAGGTCTCGGCGAAATGACCTCGGTCGTCGCCGCGCAGTACCGGGCTCACGGTGAACGCGCCGAATGCCAGTTCGTCGACCTGCATGGCTGCCCAGACTAACGGCCGCGGCAAGGGCGGGCGGGCACCGTATGTCACGCTTGCGCCCCCGGCCCCACCCGCACGAGGAGACCCATGACCGAGGCACCCGTGTTCGCGCTGCATCGCGGCGGAAAGATCGAGGTGTGCTCGACCGTGCCGCTGCGCGACCGGGACGATCTGTCGCTTGCCTACACGCCGGGCGTGGCCGAGGTCTGCCTCAAGGTCGCGGCGGAGCCCGAGGCGGCGTACGACTACACGTGGAAGGGCCACACCGTCGCCATCGTCACCGATGGGACGGCCGTTCTCGGTCTGGGCGACATCGGGCCGGCCGCCTCGATGCCGGTCATGGAGGGGAAAGCCCTGCTGTTCAAGGAGTTCGGGGGGGTCGACGCGGTTCCGCTGGCGCTGGACTGCACGGACGTCGACGCCCTGGTGGAGACGGTCGTGCGGCTTGCGCCCGCCTTCGGCGGCGTCAACCTCGAGGACATCTCCGCGCCGCGCTGCTTCGAGATCGAGGAGCGGTTGCAGGCGGCGCTGGACATCCCGGTGTTCCACGACGACCAGCACGGAACGGCGATCGTCGTCCTCGCGGCGCTGGAGAACGCTGCCCGCTGCACGGGCCGGACGCTCCGCGACCTGCGGGCGGTCGTGAGTGGCGCCGGGGCGGCCGGGCTCGCGGTGACGCGGCTTCTCGTCGACGCCGGCATCGGTGACATCGCGGTCGCGGACTCCAAGGGGCTGCTCGGGCCGGGCCGGGTGGACCTGACCGGCCACAAGGCGCAGGTCGCCGCGATGACCAACAAGGCGGCCCGGAGCGGTGCGCTGGTGGACGCTCTCGCGGGCGCGGACGTGTTCCTCGGCCTGTCCGCCGGCCGGCTGCCCGAGGGCGCCGTGGCGACGATGGCGCCGGACGCGCTCGTCTTCGCGATGGCCAACCCGACGCCCGAGGTCGACCCCGAGGAGGCGCTCAAGACGGCCGCGGTGGTGGCGACGGGCCGCAGCGACTACCCCAACCAGATCAACAACGTCCTGGCCTTCCCCGGGGTGTTCAAGGGTGCCCTCGAGGTACGCGCCTCGCGCGTCACCGAGGGCATGAAGATCGCGGCCGCCGACGCCCTGGCGGACGTGGTCGGCGATGACGTGCGCCCCGACTACGTGATCCCGTCGGTGTTCGACGAGCGGGTGGGGCGTGCCGTCGCGGCCGCGGTGGCGCAGGTCGCGCGCGACGAGGGCGTCGCCCGGGTCTGACCGGGTGTCGTCCGACCGGCCCGCGTCGGGCCTGCCCGGGCCGCCGCCGTAGGGTCGCTGGCATGCTCGCGGTCACCTGTGTCTCGCAGTCCGGATCCGACCCGCTGACCGGCCTCGCCGTCGGCGACCGCCCGGCGCCCGACGTACCGGACGGGTGGGCGCGGGTGACCCTGAAGGCGTGCGCGCTGAACCACCACGACCTGTGGTCCTTGCAAGGCGTCGGGTTGCCGGCCGACCGGCTGCCGATGGTCCTCGGCTGCGACGGCGCGGGCGTCGACGACGACGACAACGAGGTGGTCGTCCACGCGGTGGTCGGCGACCCGGGTCCCGGTGGCGACGAGACGCTCGACCCGAAGCGGACCCTGCTGTCCGAGCTGCACGACGGGACGCTCGCCGAGCAGGTCGTCGTCCCAGCCCGCAACCTCGTCCCCAAGCCCGCCGACCTGTCGTTCGAGGAGGCCGCCTGCCTGCCGACGGCGTGGCTCACCGCATACCGGATGCTCGTCACGCGGTCCGGCCTCACCGGTCCTGGCACGGTGCTGGTCCAGGGGGCGGGCGGCGGCGTCGCCACGGCAGCGATCATGCTGGGCAAAGCGTTGGGCCACACGGTCTATGTGACGTCGCGCGACGGCGCGAAGCGGCAGCGGTCGCTCGAGCTGGGGGCCGACGCGGCGCTAGCCCCGGGCGAGCGCGTGCCCGAGAAGTGCGACGCGGTCCTCGAGACCGTCGGCGAGGCCACCTGGTCGCACTCGCTGCGTTCGCTGCGGCCCGGCGGGACCGTGGTGGTCTCGGGCGCGACGAGCGGACCGAACCCGCCGGCCGACCTGAACCGGGTGTTCTTCCTCCAGCTGTCGGTCGTGGGCTCCACGATGGGCACGCGCGACGAACTCGCGGACATGTTGGCCCTGCTCGAGCGCACCGGCACCAAGCCGCTCATCGACACCGTCCGTCCGCTGTCCGACGCCCGGGCCGCGTTCGAACAGATGGCGGCCGGCGAGACGTTCGGCAAGCTCGTCCTCACGGTCTGAGCCCGGTGCGGGTCGCCCTGGTGACGGGGCCCGACCCGGGCCACCTGATCCCGGTCGCCGGTACGGCGGCCCAGCTGCGGGATGCCGGTCACGAGCCGGTCGTCGTCACGAGCGAGCGGTGGGCCGCAGCACTCGGGCGTGACGGCCTGCCGTTTCTCCCGCTGCCGCTCATCGGGCCGACCCCGCGCGACGCCGACATCGCGCACCGGCTGTACGTCCGGCCGGTGGAGATGGCCGGCCCGCTGGCGGCTGGTCTCCGTAGCCTGCGGCTCGACCTCATCGTCGCCGACACCCTGACGCGGGTCGGCGGCGTGACGGCGGGCCTGCTCGACCTGCCGTGGGTGGAGCTGATCCCGCACCCCCTGCCGGACCCCTCCGTCGCACTGCCGCCGTTCGGCACCGGCTGGACGCCGCGGCCACGGCGTGACCGTCGCTATGCCGCGCGCACGGCGGCATCCCTCGCACTGGGCGAGCAGCAGAAGCGCACCGCGCTCGCGGCGGCAGGACTGGTGGACGTGCCCCCCGTCCATCGGATGGTGGCGACCCTGCCGGCCTTGGAGCCCGCCCGGCCCGACTGGCCCGCCGGCACCACCGTCGTCGTCCCTCCCACGTGGGAGCCGGCCGACGTCGACCTCGCCCCTCCGCCGGGAGACGGTCCGCTGGTTCTCGTTGTCGGGAGCACGGCCTCGTCCCGGTCACCCGCCTCGCCCACCGCGGCCCCAACGGATCTCCTGTCCAGCGTGGTCGCGGCCCTGGGGCCCAGCCGGCCCGGCGGCTGGCGGGTGGTCTCGCCGCGGTTCGGGCCGGACACGCGCGACCTACCCGGCTGGGTGGCCGCCGGGCCCGGCCGCCTCGCGCCGTTGCTGAACGCGGCCGCGGCCACGGTCTCCTCGGGTGGGCACGGGATGGTGGTCGCCTCGCTGCGAGCTGGTGTGCCCCTCGTGCTGGTGCCGGGCCCGGGGGACCAGAAGGAGGTCGCCGCCCGCGTCGCGCGCATCCGCGCAGGGATGCGCGTGCGCCACTCCCGGCGCCGCCCCCTGGGTTGGCCGCTGCACCACCCCAGCCGGCCCGCGCTGCCGCAGGCACTCCGGACCGTGATCGACTCCCCGGTCGCCCGAGCGGCGGCCTTCCGTGCCGGCGACGTCACGGGCGTGCCGAGCGTCGTGTCCGTCCTCGAGGCGGCCGGGCGCTAGGCGCGGCTCACCTCGTGAGCGGCCGGGGTCCGGTCAGACCTCGTCGTCCCACTCGTCGTCGGTACGCGCCAGGTAGGTGGCGAGCCGGTCCACGGCGTTCTCGAACTCCGGGTGGGTGTCGACGAAGTCGCGCATGCGGTCGGCCAGCCAGGAGTAGGACACCACCTCCTCGCCGCGGCGGTCGGCGAGCTCTTCCAGACCCTTGTCGGTCGCGTACACGGCCTAGGCGTCCTGCTCCTCGCGCAGCCCCTCGAACGCGGCCGCCACGAAGGCCTTGGCCTCGGCCTCGCTCCGCGAGGCGGACCCGGTCGCCGGTGAGGCCGAGGCCGGCCGGGAGACCCGCCGCAGGCCGATGCGTGCGTGCAGCGCGAGGGCCATGTGGCCCCACGCGCCCTGGTTGGCCGGTTCCTCCTGCACCCAGACGACGTCGGTGGCATGCGGGTACGACTCGACCAGCTCGATGATCGCGTCTTCCGGGGTGGGATACAGCTGCTCGACGCGAACGATCGCGACGTCGTCGTACTGCCCTGTGGTCCGCGCCTTGTCGAGATCCCAGTAGACCTTGCCCGAACAGATCAGCACCCGGCGCACCTTGTCCGGGTCGGGTTCGCGGACGTCGGGGATCACCGGCTGGAACGTCGCGTCGGTGAAGTCCGCCGGCGCGGACGCGGCCGCCTTGAGGCGCAACATCGACTTCGGCGTGAACACGATCAGCGGGCGGTGCGCGCCCCCCAGCACGTGCCGGCGCAGCAGGTGGAAGTACGACGCGGGGGTCGACGGCATCGCCAGCGTCATGTTCTCCTCGGCGCACAGCAGCAGGTAGCGCTCAATGCGGGCCGACGAGTGGTCCGGCCCCTGCCCCTCGTAGCCGTGTGGGAGCAGCAGCACGACACCGGACCGCTGGCCCCACTTCACCTCGGACGAGGAGATGAACTCGTCGACGATCGACTGGGCGCCGTTGGCGAAGTCGCCGAACTGGGCCTCCCAGATCACCAGTGCCTCGGGACGCTCGAACGCGTAGCCGTACTCGAAGCCCATCGCCGCGAACTCCGACAGCAGCGAGTCGTAGACGTGGAACGGGGCCGCGCCGTCCAGGTGCCGCAGGGGCGTGTACTCCTGGCCGTTCTCATGGTCGACGATCACCGAGTGCCGCTGGCCGAACGTGCCGCGCCGCGTGTCCTGGCCGGCCAGGCGCACCGGGTGGCCGTCGAGCAGCAGCGAGCCGAAAGCGAGCGTCTCGGCCGTCGCCCAGTCGATGCCGCCCTGCTCCACCGAGGTCGGCCGCGCGGCCAGGATGTGCAGCAGCTTCGGATGCACGGTGAAGCCCTGGGGGACCGCCGTCTGGGTCGCGGCGACGGCCTTGAGGACGTCGACGGACACCGCGGTGTCGACGTCGTGCGGCATCGGCGGCGGCTCCGGCCGGCCGAGCCCCTCGTCGCCGTCGTGCGCGTCGTGCGTCTGCTTGAACACCTCCTGCAGGTGCTCGGAGTAGTTGCGCAGGGCCTCCTCGGCCTGCTCGAGCGTGATGTCGCCGCGGCCGATGAGCGCCTCCATGTACAGCTTGCGGACGCTGCGCTTGCTCTCGATCGTGCGGTACATCAGTGGCTGGGTGAACGACGGCTCGTCGACCTCCTGGTGCCCGCGCCGGCGGTAGCAGACGAGGTCGATGACGACGTCCTTCTTGAACGCGCGCCGGAACTCGTATGCGAGCCGCGCGACCCGTACGACGGCTTCCGGGTCGTCGCCGTTCACGTGGAAGATCGGCGCCTGGACCATGCGGGCGACATCGGTGCAGTAGACCGACGACCGTGCTTCGGCGGGCGCGGTGGTGAACCCGACCTGGTTGTTCACCACGAGGTGCACCGTCCCTCCGGTGCGGTAGCCGCGCAGCTGCCCCATCTGGAGCGTCTCCGCGACCACGCCCTGACCCGCGAAGGCGGCGTCCCCGTGCAGCAGCACGGGCAGGACCGTGAACCCGTCCTCGCCCTTGTCGATCTTGTCCTGCTTGGCGCGGACGATCCCTTCGAGGACCGGGTCGACGGCCTCGAGGTGCGACGGGTTGGCCGTCATCGACACCGTCACCTGGCCGCCGTCCCGGGCGGTGAAGCTGCCGGTGGTGCCGAGGTGGTACTTCACGTCGCCGGAGCCGTAGACGCTGCCCGGGTCGATGTGCCCTTCGAACTCGCGGAAGATCTGGGCGTACGACTTGCCGACGATGTTCGCGAGCACGTTCAGCCGGCCGCGGTGCGGCATACCGATCACGACCTCGTCGAGGCCGTCGCCCGCGGCCGCCTGCAGCAGCTCGTCGAGGAAGGGGATCGTCGACTCGGCGCCCTCGAGCGAGAAGCGCTTCTGGCCGACGAACTTGGTCTGCAGGAAGGCCTCGAAGGCCTCCGCCGCATTGAGCCGCTCCAGCACGTGCAGCTGGCCCTCGCTGCCGAGCCGTTCGTGGCCGTGCTCCACGTGCTGCTGGATCCAGGCCCGCTGCTCGTTGTCCTGGATGTGCATGTACTCGACGCCGACGGTGCGGCAGTACGCGTCGCGCAGCACCCCCAGCACGTCGCGCAGCGACAGGCGGTCGTGGCCGGCGAAACCGCCGACGGCGAACTGCCGGTCCAGGTCCCACAGCGTCAAGCCGTGCTCGACGATGTCGAGGTCAGGGTGGGTACGGACCTTGAACTCGAGCGGGTCCGTGTCGGCCATGAGATGACCGCGCACCCGGTAGGCGTGGATCACTTCGGCGACCCGAGCGCCCTTGTCGAGCTCACCGTCCCGGTTGTGCGGGATATCGGTCGCCCAGCGGATCGGCACGTACGGGATGCGCAGCGAGGCGAACACCTCGTCGTAGAACCCGTCGGCACCGAGCAGCAGTTCGTGGATGCGCCGCAGGAACTCGCCCGACTGGGCGCCCTGGATCACCCGGTGGTCGTATGTCGAGGTCAGCGTGATGGTCTTGCTGACCCCGAGCTGGTTGATGGTCTCGTCGGAGGCGCCGGAGTACTCAGCGGGGAACTCCATCGCGCCGACCCCGATGATCGTGCCCTGTCCCTGCATGAGCCGGGGGATGGAGTGCTCGGTGCCGATACCGCCGGGGTTGGTCAGGCTGATCGTGGTGCCCTGGAAGTCGTCGGCGGTCAGCTTGCCCGCCCGGGCGCGGCGCACGATGTCCTCGTACGCGGCGTGGAAGGCGACGAAGTCGAGGGTCTCCGCGTCGCGGATCGCTGCGACCACGAGGCTGCGCTTGTCCCCGCTCTGCAGGTCGATCGCGAGGCCGAGGCCGACGTGGTCGGGGGTGACGACCGCCGGCTTGCCGTCGACGACCGCGAACGAGGTGTTCATCACCGGGACGTCGGCCAGTGCCTTGACCAGCGCGTAGCCGATCAGATGGGTGAACGACACCTTCCCGCCTCGCCCGCGGGCGAGGTGCCGGTTGATCACGTTGCGGTTGTCGGCGAGCAGGCGCGCGGGAACGGAGCGGACGCTGGTCGCGGTGGGGACGTGCAGCGACGTCTCCATGTTCGTCACGGTGCGGGCGGCCGCGCCCCGCAGCAACGCGGCCGCGCCGCCCTCGGCCGGGGCCGCCGGACCGGTCGGGGCAGACCTGGAGGCGGACGCGGGCGCGGTCGGCGTCGAGGCCGGAGCAGGGTCGGCCGCCGGGGGTGACGGGCGCGGCGCCGGCGCGGCCGCGCCGTTCGGTGCGGGCGCCGGAGCGGGCGGCGTCGCGGTCGCTTCCGTTCCGTTCGGCGGCGCAGCGGCGGGAGCGCGGTCGGCGAAGAACTCCCGCCACACCGGGTCGACGGAGTCAGGATCGGCGAGGAATGCCTGGTACTTCTCGTTCACCAGCCATTCGTTCATGCCGAAGTCTGCCTGGTCCGTGTGCGTGGTCACGGGTGGAATCGCCTCTTCACTGCGCTCGCTCGTCGGAATCGTCAACCTGGTCCATCCAGATCCAACGGCGCAGGAAGGGCCAGGATTTCGTCTGTCGAGTCTACGCGTGGTGACCTTCGTCGCGACGTTCGGCGACCGTGTCCCGGCTGCCGCCGGAGGCTTCTTGCCGTTGCGTCAGAGCCAGGCGTTGCCGGGGCTCGCCGTGGCTCTGACGCAGACGGCGGTCAGCCCCGCGTGCCGCCCATGTTGGCGTTCGGCGCCGCCTTGGCCACCAGGTCGGGCACGACCTCGGACAGCTCACCCGGCTCCCACTTGCGGCCGGCGTCGACCTTCGGGCCGCCGACCCAGCCCTCGACGACGGTGATCTGCCCGCCGGTGACCATGAACACCCGGCCGGTGATCGACGCGCTCTCCTTGCTGCCGAGCCAGACCACCAGCGGCGAGATGTTCTCGGGGCCGAAGGGGTTCCACTCGCCCTCCTTGACCTCCATGCCGGAGAAGCCGCCGAGGTCCTCGGTCATGCGGGTCAGGGCGACGGGCGCGATGGCGTTGCACGTCACGCCGTACCGGGCGAGCTCGGTCGCCGTGATGAGCGTGAAAGCGGCGATGCCGGCCTTGGCCGCGCCGTAGTTGGCCTGGCCGACGTTGCCGAACAGGCCGGAGGGGGACGTGGTGTTGATGATCCGGGCGTCCGGCTGGTCACCGGCCTTCGACTTGTCCCGCCAGTAGGCGGCCGCGTGGTGAGCCGGGCCGAACGTGCCCTTGAGGTGCACCTGGATGACGGCGTCCCACTGGGACTCCTCCATGTTCACCATCATCTTGTCGCGGAGGATGCCCGCGTTGTTCACGAGCGTGTCCAGCCGCCCGAAGGTGTCGACGGCCTGGTCGATGAGGTTCTTGGCCCCGGCGAACGTCGAGATGTCGTCGGTGTTGGCGATCGCCTCTCCGCCGGCCGCCTTGATCTCGTCGACGACCTTCTGGGCCGGTCCCGCGTCCGAGCCTGTGCCGTCGCGCGAGCCGCCCAGGTCGTTGACGACGACCTTCGCGCCCTCGGCGGCGAAGGCGAGCGCGTGCGCCCGGCCGATGCCGCCGCCGGCGCCGGTGATGACGGCGACGCGGCCGTCGCAGATGCCACTCATGTCAGGGTCTCCTCCATCGCTCGGGGCTTGGGGTCGATCGTGCCAGTACGACCGGCGCGGCGGCGAAGCGGGGTCAGCGCACCCGCGCGAGGGCGAAGCCGTCCCAGCCCTTGTGACCGACGGTCTGGAGTGCAGTCGCCGAGGCGAGGCGGGGCTCGGAACCCAGCAGCGCCAGCACCTGTCGGGTGCCGACGACGTTCGGGTCGGTGCTCGCCTCGTCCGTCACCTGGCCGCCGCGAATCACGTTGTCCACGATGATCAGCGTCCCGGGCCGGGAGAGGTCGAGCGCGGCGCGGACGTACGCAGCGTTGTTGCGCTTGTCCGCGTCGACGAACACCAGGTCGTACGGGCCGGCCCCGTCGGCGACCAGCCGGGTGAGCGTGTCCGCGGCCGGCCCGAGCAGGATCTCGACGCGGTCGGCCAGCCCGGCGCGGGCCACGTTGCCCGTCGCGACCTCGGCGTGGCGCGGCTCGAGCTCGAGGGTCGTCACCCGTGCACCGCCGCGGGCCAGGCAGATCGTGCTGTAGCCACCCAGGGTCCCGACCTCGAGCACCTGTTGGACGCCGAGCACCTCGACGAGAAGCTGGAGCAGGCGACCCTGCGTGGGGCTGACGGCGATGTCGGGGAGGCCGGCATCGGCGCTGGCTCGCAGGGCGGCGGTGAGCACCTCGTCGCCGATCGACAGGGTCTCGGTGAGATAGCCGTCGACGGCGGGTGCGTCCCGGCCCGGGCGGGGCGTGGAGTTCGCGGTCACCAGCTCATTGAACCCGACCGGTGCAGACAGTCCGCCGCAACCTTCAGCGGACCCTCAGGCGTGCTCGCGCTGACGCCGGGAAGCCATCAGGAGGAGGCGAAAAGCCTAGGGCTGGAGGGCAGATGCGCGACGGCTGGCGGCGGTCCGAACGGATAGCGGGGATCGTGGCGGTGGGTGTTCTCGTCGCAGGGGTGACCGCCTGCAGCAACGCGAGTGCAGCCGGTTCCACGACGGCCTCGGCCAGTCCCTCGCCGGCGGCGTCCGCACCGGTCGTCTCGCCGGGTGCCGCGGCCGGGCTCCAGCAGCAGTACGAGTCGGTGATCAAGGCCGTCCTGCCGTCGATCGTCGAGATCAGGACCGATGTCGGCCTCGGCTCCGGCATCGTCTACGACGGCCAGGGCGACATCGTGACCAACGACCACGTGGTCGGCAACGCGACGACCTTCCAGGTGCAGTTCGCGAGCAGCGCCAAGCCCGTCCCCGGCACGCTCGTGGGCACCTACCCGGCCGGGGACCTCGCCGTGATCAAGGTGAGCGGCGTCAAGAACCTGCGGCCGGCCCACTTCGCCGACTCGGCCCACGTGCAGCTGGGCGAGATCGTGCTGGCGATGGGGAACCCGCTCGGCTTCGCCAGCAGCGTGACGAATGGCATCGTGTCCGCCGTCGGGCGGACCCTGACCGAGCCGACCAGCGCAGACTCGCCCGGGGCGACGTTGCCGGACACCATCCAGACGTCGGCGGCGATCAACCCCGGCAACAGCGGCGGCGCGCTGGTCGACATGCAGGGCCGGGTGATCGGTATCCCCACCCTGGCGGCCACCGACCAGCAGGAGGGTGGTGCCGCGCCCGGCATCGGGTTTGCCATCCCGTCCAACACCGTGACGCTCATCGCGCCGCAGCTGATCAAGGACGGCAAGGTCGTCAACTCCGGCCGGGCCGCCTTGGGCATCGAGGTCACCACCGTCGTGGATCAGACGGGAGCCGACCTGGGGGCCGGTGTCGTCTCGGTCGACCCCGGCGGTGCGGCCGCGAAGGCAGGAATCCAGGCAGGGGACGTCATCACCGCCGTGAACGGGGTGTCGGTGACCTCGGCCCAGGAGCTCACGGCGGTCCTCGCGAACCTGGCGGTGGGCCAGCACGTTCCGGTCGTGGTCCAGCGCGCCGGCGGCAGCAAGACCGTGCACGTCGTGCTGGGCGAGCTCCCAGGCTCGGCCTGACCCGAGGGTCGGCGCTCGGGGCGTCGGCGACAATGGCGGGGTGACCTCGACCGCCGGCAGCGCCCGGCCGGGAGAGGCGGACCGCAGCGTCGCACGCACGCAGGCGGGGTCCGACCGCGCTTTCCTCGCGCTGCTCGGCGTGCCTGCCCTCGGCCTGACCTTCGCGGTGACGATCGTGTCGATGTACCTGCCGGTCCGCGTGATCTCCTCCGCGTCGCCGGTGCAGGTCGGCGTGCTGGTCGGCGGGGAGGGGTTCTTCGCGCTGTTCCTGCCGACGCTGGTCGGCGCCTGGACCGACCGGACCAGCACACATGTCGGGCACCGCCTGCGGTTCCTCGCCGGCTCCGCGGTGATCGCGATGGTGGCGCTCGTGGTGCTCGGCGCGTTCGGGGGCGTGGTCGTCGTCGGCATCTCGGTCGCGGTGTTCTACATCGGCTACTACGCCTACCTCGCGCCGTACTGGGCGCTGTATCCCGACCTCGTACCCCGCGACGAGACGGGCCGTTCGCGCGGGGCGGAGAGCACCTGGCGCCTCGTCGGGAGCGCCCTGGCCACCATCGGCGGCGGCTTTCTGCTCGCGGTGTGGACGCCGTTGCCGTTCCTGCTCGCGGCCGCGCTCGTCGGGATCACGACGCTGGTGCTCGCGCGCGGTCTCGGGGACCGCCGCGACCGTCCGCTGCGCACGTCCGCCGACGGCTGGCGGGAGACGCTGCACCGGCAGTGGACCCTGTTCCGGCAGGACGGCGTCGGGGCGCTGCTGGTCGCGAACGCGCTGTGGAACTTCGCACTCGCCGCGCTGCGGGCGTTCGTCGTGCTGTTCTTCGTGATCGGACTGGGCCGGTCCACGTCGTTCGTGTCGGCGGTGATCTTCCCGCTCGCCGCGGTCGGGTTCGTCGCCGCGCCGATCTCCGGGCGGCTCGCCGACCGCATCGGGCACATCCGGGTCCTCACCGTCGCGCTCGCGGTGTACGGCGGCGGCCTGCTCGTCCCCGCGTTCCTGCACGCCTCGTGGCTGCTCGTGCTGATCCCGGTGGTGGCGGCCGGAGCGGCGACCGTGATGACGCTGCCGTACGCCGTGCTCATGCTGCTGCTCGAGGGCGAGGTCGACCACGGCGCGGCGTCAGGGCTGTTCGGTCTGAGCCGCGGCATCGGCGGGTTGCTCGGCCCCCTCGCCGTGGGCTGCGCCGTCGAGCTCACCGCCGGCAACCTGTTCGACGGCACCCGGGGGTACGGGGTGCTGTGGCTGATCATCGGCGTTGCCGTCCTCGCCAGCCTGCCGGTCCTGCACCGCGTGCACCTCGTCGCCTCTCGGCCATCTCAGTCCGGCGTCCCCGCCTGAAGATCGTTCGCCGCCTCGCGCTGCTGCTCCTTGTGGTAGAAGGGCACGGCGGCGATGACCAGCACGCCGCTGAAGGCGACGGTCGGCAGCGTCAGCAGGAACGCGTACTCGAGTCCGAGGCGCCCGCCGCCGGCCAGGTGGTCGGCGAGGATGCCGAACACGAGCGGGGCACTGCCCTCGAACCCGGTCAGCACCAGCGTCCGGATCGCCTCGGAGCGGCCGCGCAGGTCCGGCCGGACGACGTCGAGCCGGAGCGCGTCCAACGTCGGCGTGGCCGCGTTCAGGAAGCCGACCCCTGCCATGATCGCGGGAACGGCGAGCCAGATCGACCGGGTCATGATCGCGGGCACCGCGAACGCCGCCGCCAGGACGTAGGAGATGCCCGCGACCCAGAGGCGCGCGGTGTGATGCCAGCGGTCGCGCAGCCGGTCGGCGAGCCACGCCCCGCCGAACAGGCCGCCGAGCGCCGCCAGCGCGACGGCCGGCAGACCGAGGTCGGCCTCGGCCTGCGAGACGCGGTACTGCTCGGTCACGTACACGACCGCGAACGTGGACAGGCCGGCGAAGAAGTACTGGCCGATCCCGGACGCGAAGATCGCGAGCACGTTCGTCCGGATGCGGAGCACCACGCCGGCCGCGCGCCACAGCGAGAACGTCTCGGTGCGGTCGCCGCGTACGGAGCGGTCCGGTTCCCGGCCGTGCCACAGCGAGACGGCCAGCAGCAGCGCGGGAGGCGCGAGGGCGAGGAACGCCCAGCGCCACCCGAGCAGGGCCGACGCCACACCCGCGACGACGTACCCGACACCGATCCCGACCAGCTGACCGCTGTCGACCACGGCCATCGCCCGCGACCGCTGCGCGGCCTCGACGATGTCGCCGGTGAGGGACGGTACGGCGGGACCGGCTGCCGCCTGGACGATGCCGAGGAAGGCGCGGCTGGCGAGCAGTAGGCCGAACGTCACCGCGGCACCGGTCGAGATCATCGCGACCGCCCACAGGACCAGTGCGACGGCGAGCAGACGCGTCCGGGGAAGGCGGTCGGTGAGCGCGCCCGCGGGGACGGTCGCCAGCGCCGACACGATCGTGTACGCCGTACCGAGCTCGCCGATCTGCACGTTGCTGAGGGAGAACGCGTGCTTCAGCGAGGGAGCGACGGCGCCCACGAGGGTCCGGTCGGCCCGGTCGAGGGCGTAGACGGCGAACAGCGACCACAGCAGGGCGTGCCGGGTCGCGCTGGAACGAGCCGCGCCCGGCAGCACCCGGGCCGAGATCGCCTCCAGCATGCCGACGCTGTTCCCCGGCACGCCGATCGCATCCCCGGCCGCGTGTGACCGTTCCGGGGCCGGGTATGTCGCCTAGCGATACTTCCCACCCGCTCCCGAGGAGTTGCCCATGGCTGACACCGTCGCCGACTACCTGCTTGCCCGGCTCCGCGCCTGGGAGGTCGAGCAGGTCTTCGCGTTTCCCGGGGACGGGATCAACGGTTTGCTCGCCGCCTGGGGCCGGGCCGGCGACAAGCCGCAGTTCGTACAGTCGCGGCACGAGGAGATGTCGGCCTTCGAAGCGGTCGGCTTCGCCAAGTTCTCGGGGAAGGTCGGCGTCTGCGCGGCCACCAGCGGTCCGGGCGCCATCCACCTGCTCAACGGCCTGTACGACGCGAAGCTCGACCACGTGCCGGTGGTCGCGATCGTCGGCCAGACCGAGCGCAGCGCCATGGGCGGGTCGTACCAGCAGGAGGTCGACCTGCTGTCGCTGTTCAAGGACGTCTGCAGCGACTACGTGCAGATGTGCACGGTGCCCGAGCAGCTGCCGAACATCCTCGACCGGGCCATCCGGATCGCGATGACCGAGCACGCGCCGACGTGCCTCATCTTCCCCTCGGACGTGCTGGAGCTGCCGTACGAGCCGCCGGGGCATGCGTTCAAGGAGGTGCCGTCCAGTCTCGGGCTGGCGCCGGCCACGCCGGCGCCCGACCCCGCCGCGGTGCAGGCAGCAGCCGACCTGCTGAACGCGGGGGAGAAGGTCGCGATGCTCGTCGGGCAGGGCGCTCGGTCGGCCGCGGCCGAGGTGCAGGAGGTCGCCGAGCTACTCGGCGCCGGGGTCGCGAAGGCCTTGCTGGGCAAGGACGTCCTCTCGGACGAGCTGCCCTACGTGACCGGGGCGATCGGTCTGCTGGGCACGACCGCGAGCTACGAGCTGATGATGGGCTGCGACACGCTCCTGACGGTCGGCTCGAACTTCCCGTACACCCAGTTCATGCCGAAGCTCGACCAGGCCCGCGCCGTCCAGATCGACCGCGACGGCAAGTGGATCGGCATGCGCTACCCGTACGAGATCAACCTGGTCGGCGATGCGAAGGCGACGCTGCGGGCCCTGATCCCGCTGCTCAAGCACAAGGACGACCGGTCGTGGCGGGAGGAGGTCGAGCGCAACGTCGCCGGCTGGTGGAAGACCGCCGAGCGGCGCGCGATGACCAGCGCCGATCCGGTCAACCCGATGCGGATCGTGCACGAGCTCTCGCTGCGGCTGCCCGAGGACGCGATCGTTGCGTCCGACTCCGGCAGCGCCGCGAACTGGTACGCCCGGCACCTGAAGATCCGCGGCCGGGTCCGGGGTTCGCTGTCGGGGACCCTGGCCACGATGGGCCCCGGTGTCCCGTACGTCATCGGGGCGAAGTGGGCCCATCCGGACCGTCCGGCCATCGCGATCGTCGGCGACGGTGCGATGCAGATGAACGGGCTGGCCGAGCTGATCACCGTCAAGCACTACTGGCAGCAGTGGTCCGACCCGCGCCTCATCGTCGCCGTCCTGCACAACGACGACCTCAACCAGGTGAGCTGGGAGATGCGGGCGATGGAGGACTCGCCGCGGTTCGATGCCTCGCAGGTGCTTCCGGACGTCGACTACGGCGGTTTCGCCCGCAGCCTCGGCCTGAACGGCATCAACGTGGACAGTCCGGAGGGCGTCGGACCGGCGTGGGAGCAGGCGCTCGCGGCCGACCGGCCCAGCGTGCTGGACATCCGCTGCGACCCCGACGTGCCGCCGATCCCCCCGCACAGCACCTTCGAGCAGGCCAAGTCGGTGGGCCTCGCGTTCATGCACGGCGACACCGAACGGTGGCACTTCGCCAAGGAAGGGCTCAAGCAGAAGGTGCAGGAGTACCTGCCTGGCACCAAGGAGGGTCAGTGAGGTCGGGCCGGCGGCTGCTCCGGAAGGAGAAGCGGGCCGAGATCGGGATCGACCGGCTCCTGCGTGACGTGCGGACCGGGCGGTTCGAGCGCAGTCTGGCGGCGCTCACCGCCGCCGGCGCGGCCATCACCACCGCCGAGATCTACACCGAGCACGACTCGGCCAGTTTCGGCAACCGGGTCATGTGGTGGCCGATCGTGCTGATGCCGACACTCGTGCCGGCCGGCGTGGCGGCGGTGTTCTCGCGGCGCGCGGCGAAGACGGTGCTGCCGCTCGCGTCCGCGCTGGTCGTGGCGAACGGCGTGCAGGGCACCTACCTGCACGCGCGGGGCATCGCGCAGAAGCCCGGCGGGTGGAAGCTCGCGGCCTACAACCTGGAGATGGGACCGCCGCTGTTCGCCCCCGGGCTGGCCGCGCTCGTCGGGGGCATGGGCCTGCTGGCCGCCGTGCTGCGGCGCGAGGAAGACCCGGCGGTGGGGGCCTGATGCCGTACCGCAGTCCCGACCAGGTTGCCGTCACCCCCCAGCACCGCGGCCGATTCCCGGGCTACGACGTCCTGGAGGAGGTCGAGCGGTGGGACGACGTGACCGCCGGAGTCGTCCTGGACCGGCTGGCGCCGGTCACCGACCTGTCGTTCTTCACCATGGACGAGAACGCCTGCGCCGGAGCGCTGTGCGACCTGCTGCTCGCCCAGGACGGCGAACCGAAGATCCCGGTGGTCGCGCTCGTCGACGGCCGGCTCGCCGCCGGCGAGACCGACGGGTGGCACTACGACGACCTGCCCGAGGACGGCCAGGCGTGGCGCGACACGTTGCGGTGTCTCGACGAGGACGCGGCGGCGGGCGGAGCCGCATCCTTCGCCACCGCACCGGTCGACGAGCAGGTACGGATCGTCCAGCACGTACAAGATCTCGGATCCGATCCCTGGCACGGCATGCCGGCCGCCCAGGTCTGGAGCCTGTGGACCCGGTACGCCTGCGCGGCCTTCTACTCCCACCCCTGGTCCTGGAACGAGATCGGGTTCGGGGGCCCTGCGTACCCGCGGGGCTACAAGGCCCGGCACATCGGACCGCCCGGCCGGGAGGGCTGGGAAGTGACCGACCACGACGACGTCGACCCGGTGCCGTTCGCGACCCGTGTCGAGAAGGCGCGGCGCGCCCACGACGACCTGGCGCACGGCTCGTGAGCCGCCAGGGCTTCCGAGACGAGGACGTCCGCGGGCGGAACGAGTCGGCGTGGCTGATCCCCAACGACGGGTCGCGCACCAACCACGGGCTCCGGCGGGACATGCGCCGCTTCGACGAGGACCAGGAGGTCGATCTCGTGGTCGTCGGCGCCGGCGCCGGCGGCAGCGTGCTGACCCAGCGGCTCGCCCGGGCGGGCTGGTCGGTGGTGACGTTGGACGCCGGTCCGTTCTGGGACCCGGACGCCGACTGGGTCAGCGACGAGCGGGCCAGCCACCGCCTGTACTGGACCGAGCCCCGGCAGATCGGCGGCTCCGACCCGGTGCCGCTCGGCTCGAACAACTCGGGCCGTGGCGTCGGGGGGTCCATGGTCCACTACGCCGGCTACACGCCGCGCTTCCACCCGTCCGACTTCCACACTCAGTCCGCCGACGGCGTCGGCGCCGACTGGCCGATCGCGTACGAGGACCTGCGCACCTACTACGAGACGATCGAAGCCGAGCTCCCGGTGTCCGGCGAGGACTGGCCCTGGGGCGACCCGCACCGCTACCCGCACCACGCCCATCCGGTCGGCGGCAACGGGGAGGTGTTCCTGCGCGGTGCGGCGGCGGTGGGTGTACCCACCCGGGTCGGACCGGTCGCGATCACCAACGGCCGGTTCGGGAACCGGCCGCACTGCATCTACCGCGGCTTCTGCCTGCAGGGATGCAAGGTCAACGCCAAGGCGAGCCCCCTCATCACGCACATCCCGGACGCGCTGGCACACGGCGCCGAGATCCGGCCCGACTGCCACGTCTCCCGAGTGCTGGTCGACGACCGCACCGGGCTCGCGACCGGTGTCACGTACGTGCACGACGGGGTCGAGCACCGCCAGCGCGCCCGGATGGTCGCCGTGGCGGGGTACTCGATCGAGACTCCCCGCCTGCTGCTCCTGTCGACCTCCAAGCGGTGGCCGAACGGCGTCGGCAACGGCCACGACCAGGTCGGTCGCTACCTCATGGTCCAGGGGGCGCCGCAGACCGCCGGCCGGTTCGACGACGAGGTCCGCATGTACAAGGCGCCGCCGCCGGAGGTGTCCAGCGAGCACTTCTACGAGACCGATCCGACCAAGCCGTACCGGCGGGGCTGGTCGATCCAGACCGTGAGCCCGCTGCCGATCACCTGGTCCGAGCACGTGGCCGCGCAGGGCCACTGGGGCGAGACGCTGCGCGAGTACATGCGCGACTACATCCACTGGGCCACCATGGGCGCGCTCTGCGAGTTCCTGCCGTTGCCCGAAAACCGGGTCACCCTCGCCGACGAGAACGACCGGCACGGCCTGCCGGTGGCGCGGTTCACGTACAGCCAGTGCGACAACGACCGGATGCTCGTCGACGCCGCGACCGAGGTGATGGAGGACATCCTGCGTGGCGCGGGTGCGAGCGAGGTCATGACGATCAAGCGGTACGCGCACCTGGTCGGCGGGGCGCGCATGGCCGAGCGGGCCGAGGACGGTGTCGTCGACCGCAACCAGCGCGTCTTCGGCGTCGACAACCTCTATGTCTGCGACGGCAGCGTCATGCCGACGCAAGGGTCGGCCAACCCGGCCCTCACGATCATGGCGCTGGCGGCGCGGGTGGCCGACCACCTGACGTCCTGACCAACCCCTTGAGAGTGCCCGCGTGGAGCCCGACTTCTTTCCGTGGTGGGTCGTGGTCACCCACTTCCTCAACATCTTCTTCATGCTGCTGCTGTTCCGCAGCGGCGTGGAGGTGCTCTCGGCGTTCCCGAAGCTCTACTGGTACGACGACTGTCCGCCGGGCCGGGAGTGGGCGCGCTTCTCCCGCAAGATGTTCGCGGCGGACTCCCGTACTCCGTGGACCTCGCTGGACGAGGAGGAGGCCTGGTCGCCGTGGCTGGCGCTGCCCGGTCGCAAGAACCTCGGCCTCGGGCGGCACTGGCACTTCCTGTCGGTCCAGTTCTGGGTCCTCACCGGCGCTGTCTACGTGTCCATGGTGTTCGCCAGCGGCTACTGGCACTACCTGATCCCCACCCACTGGTCGATCGTCCCGGACTCGATCAAGGCAGTAGGCACGTACCTCCAGTTCCACATCCCGGCCAAGATCCCCGGCCAGCCCTTCGAGCCCGCGCAGAAGCTGGCGTACTTCCTCGTGATCTTCGTCCTCGCGCCGCTCCAGATCGCGACCGGCGCGGCCATGTCACCCGCGGTTCTGGCGCGATTTCCTTGGTACGGAAAGCTGTTCGGCGGCAAGCAGCGCGCGCGCAGCCTGCACTTCATCGGGCTGTGCCTGTTCGCCGCGTTCGTGACCGTCCACGTCTTCATGGTGATCATCCACGGCGTCCCGGACGAGTTCACCAAGATCGTGCTCGCCGGTGACCGGAGCAGGCCGACGCTCGCGCTCGCGATCGGGCTCACCGGCCTGTTCCTCATCGGGATCTTCCACGTCGCCATCACCGTGTTCTCGCTGCGGCACCGGCGCGCGACCCAGCGGCTCCTGGGGTTCGTCGTCAACCCGTTCGAGGCGATGCTGTCGCGCACCTTCACCTCGCGTGAGCGGTTCGGCTGGAGCGACATCTCGCCGTTCTTCCGCGTCAACGGCTACCCGCCGCCGGACCCGGCGTTCCAGCGGCTCGCGGCGGACGGCTTCGTCGACTACCGCCTGCCGATCGGAGGCCTCGTCGAGCATCCGGTGTCGCTGTCGCTCGCCGACCTTCGTGAGCTGGGGACCAGCGAGCAGATCACCAAGCACAACTGCATCCAGGGCTGGACCGCCGTGGCGGAGTGGGGCGGTGTGCCGCTGGCCCGCATCCTCGAGCTGGTCCGGCCGACGCCCGAAGCCAGACATGTGGTGTTCTACGCCTTCGACGACAAGGGGCTGACCGAGGGCGAGGGTCGGTACGGCTACTTCTACGGGTCGATACCGCTCTATCTGGCTGAGAACCCGCAGACGATCCTGGCTCTCGAGATGAACGGCGCCCCGCTGCCGCTCGAGCACGGCGCGCCGGTCCGGGTCCGGATCGAGACCCAGCTCGGCTTCAAGATGGTCAAGTGGGTGAAGGCCATCGAGTTCGTCTCTGACGTCAAGGACATCGGCCAGGGTCAGGGCGGATGGCGTGAGGACCAGCAGTACTACGCCAACGCGGCCGGCATCTAGCGGCGCCGCAGCAGCCTTCGCAGGAGGGTCGCCGGCGGGTGCGACGGGGTGGTTCGGACCGGCGGTGCGACCTGCGTGATGTGCACTCCCTCGACGGCACCGACCGGGTCGCCTCTGCGCAGGGCCGCGTCCCGTTGGGTCGCCGCCAGCCGGTGGACTGCCGGAACCGCGCCCTGCACCGCCTTGAGCCGGCTGTGGGCCGCGATCTCGTCGGCAGACGCTCCCGGCCCGCGTCCACCCAACAACTGGCTGCGCGCCGCTCGCAACTGGTCCTGCACGTCCGGGGTCGCTCGCCCGGTGGCGTTCGCTGGGCGCACGGGTCAGCCGGTCCGGTACTGCTCGGCGTCGGCCCGCTTGAGCTCCAGCCCCAGCCCGGCGCGCCCCTGGTCGGGTCGCAGGGCGCCGTCGCGCGGGTCGAGCGCACCGTCGAACAGCATGCCTTCGATGCGGTGGTGGTCGTGGAAGTACTCGAGATGGCGCAGGTTCGGCACCGCCGCGGCGACGTGCGCGTGCAGGTTCGGCGCGCAGTGTCCGGAGACCTCGATGCCCGCGGCTGCGGCGACCGCTGCCGCGCGGAGCCACTCGGTGATCCCGCCGCAGCGCGTGACGTCCACCTGGAGGCAGTCCACGGCCTGCGCCTGCACCATGCGCGCGAAGTAGACGAGGTCGTAGCCGTACTCGCCGGCGGTGACATCGGGCCGGACCTGGTCGCGTACCTCCCGCAAGCCGTCCAGGTCGTCGGAGGAGACCGGCTCCTCGAACCACCGCACGTCCTGGTCGGCCATCGCGTGCGCCACCCGGACGGCCTGCTTGCGGGTGTAGCCGCCGTTGGCGTCGACGTAGAGCTCGACGTCCGGGCCGATGACGGAGCGGGCAAAGGCGATCCGGCGAAGGTCGCGGGGGACGTCCTGACCCCAGGACTCGCCAATCTTGATCTTCACGCGGGGGATGCCCCAGTCGCCGACCCACCGCTCGAGCTGGGTTCGCGCGGCCTCGTCGTCGTACGTCGTGAAGCCGCCGCTGCCGTAGATCGGCACGTCGGCGTGCGCGGCGCCGAGCAGTCGGCACACCGGAAGGCCCAGCAGCCGGCCCTTCAGGTCCCAGAGCGCCGTGTCCACGGCACTGATCGCGCACGACACCACCCCGGGCCGACCGGCGTTGCGGATCGTGCGGACCATCGCGGCCCAGCTGCCGGCGACGTCCAGTGCGGACCGGCCGACGACGACGTCGGCCAACATGTCGTCGATGACCGTCTTGCAGGCCGCGGGCGCGTACGTGTAGCCGAGGCCGGTCGTGCCGCCGGCACGGACCTCGGCCACCACGAGGGTCGTGGACGACCATGCGAGGGTGCCGTCGGCTTCCGGCTGGTCCGTCGGGACGGTGTAGACGCTGGTGCTCAGCGCATCGACCCCGGCCGTTGTCGCACTCACGATGCCTCCTCCACGAACGCGTTGTCTCCGACGGCGTACTGGCCGGGCCGGACGACCGCGACCTCACCGCTGGTGATCGCGAGCCGCAGCGCCGCCGCGAACGCGCCCGGCCCCCAGGCTCGGGCGTGCACGAGACCGGCCAGCTGCCGCCGTCCGGTCGTGCCGTGCTCGGCGAGCGTGTGCACGAGTGCCTGGATCTGAGCGTCGAAGACGTCGGCCTCGACCGGCCAGGACACGGCCATGCCCGGCGAGGCGTGCGACGCGCCCGGGCCGGGCCGGAACCGGCGCAGACCGCTGGCTTCTCGCTGCCGTTGGGCCCGGCGACGGGCCGCGATGCGGCGCCGGCGCTCCTCCCGCGGGTCGCGGGTGCGCCCGGCGTCGCCGTCCGCGTTGGTGGCGCGGTCGTCGGAGTCGGCCCGCGAGCCGGACTTGCCGTCGGCGTCGGTCGCGGTGAGTGGCTGGGCGATGTCCTCGAGCGAGCGGTTCTCCGCGTTGACCCCGTACAGCAGCTCGAACAGGCCGCCGAGCGCCATGACCGCGGCCCCGATGTAGAACGCGATCGCGACCTCGCCGCGGCTGTCGGAGTTGATGAGCTGACCGAACAGCAGGGGACCGATGATGCCGCCGAGGCCGGTGCCGACGGCGTAGAAGAACGCGATCGCGAGCGCCCGCGTCTCCATCGGGAAGATCTCGCTGACGGTGAGGTACGCCGCGCTCGCACCGGACGAGGCCAGGAAGAAGGTGACGATGATGAGCGCCTCGAAGAACCACGGCGACTCGATGACATGCGCGCCGAAGAGGGCGGCGAGCACCACGGCAGCGACGGCGGACCCGACGTACGTCGAAGTGATCATGACCTTGCGGCCGACCGTGTCGAACAGCCGGCCAAGGGTCATCGGCCCGGCGAAGTTCGCCACGGCGTACACGATGATGAAGACCGGCACGAAGCCGGACGAGACCTTGAAGAACGTGGTGTAGAGCGTGCCGAGGTTGAACGTCACGCCGTTGTAGAGGAATGCCTGGCCCACGAACAGGGCGAGGCCGAGCACCGCGCGGCGGGGATAGAGCGAGAACGCCGTGCGCGCGATCGTGCGGAACGGGATGGACTCGCGCTGGCGGACGGTCAGCGTCTCGTCGGGCTCGGGGAGCGTCTCACCGGACTCGCGCTCGATGTCGGTCTCGATGTCGTCGACGATCCGTTCGGCCTCCTCCTCGCGGCCGTGGATGAACAGCCAGCGCGGGCTCTCCGGAACGTTGCGGCGCACCAGCATGATGAACAGGCCGAGGACGGCGCCGACACCGAACGCCAGCCGCCAGCCGATGTCCGCCGGGATGAGTCCCTTGTCGAGGAAGAACAGCGCAGCCGCGGACCCACCGGCGGACCCGACCCAGTACGAGCCGTTGATGATCAGGTCGACGCGGCCGCGGACCCGGGCGGGGATGAGCTCGTCGATCGCGGAGTTGATGGCCGAGTACTCGCCGCCGATGCCGGCGCCGGTGAAGAAGCGGGCGAGGTAGAAGAACCAGGGAGCGAAGGTGAAGGCGGTCGCGACCGTGGCCACGATGTAGACCGCCAGCGTGAGCATGAACAGCTTCTTGCGGCCGAACCGGTCGGTCAGCTGTCCGAAGAACAGCGCCCCGACGCACGCTCCGATGACATAGATCGCGGCTGCGATGCCGATCTGTCCCGAGTTGATCGAGATGCCCGAGTCGCTCTCGGTCAGCCGGCTC
>DASVGV010000132.1:0-21203 GCA_036379355.1 Mycobacteriales bacterium
CCGAGTGCCTGCGTGCCGGCCACTGGGAGGGCCTCGACGCGGCCGCCCTCGCCGGGGTCGTGTCGGCGCTGGTCTACGAGCCCCGACGTGACGAGGCGCCGTCGCACGCCCCGCCCGCCCCGTGCCGCGCCGCGCTCGACAAGACCCTCCGTACCTGGGCCGATCTGGGCGAGGTCGAGGCGCGGCACCGGCTCGACACGCTGCGCCGGCCGGATGCCGGTCTCGCCTGGTCGATGCACCGGTGGGCGTCCGGCGCGTCGCTGGAGACCGTCCTCGACGACGGCGAGGTGCTGCCTGGCGACTTCGTGCGGTGGTGCAAGCAGCTCGTCGACCTGCTGGGTCAGATCGCCGGAGCGGACGGCACACCGGTCGCCGCCGTCGCGACCCAGGCGGCTGCTCTCGTCCGCCGCGGCGTCGTCGCGTACGGCTGAGTGTCCGGCCTCGCACCGACCGGGGAACGGTCAGGCGGGCAACGGAAGGGCGGCACCGAGCACGCCGCGCTCGGCGGCCACTGCGGCCACGTACGCCGGCACCTGCCCCGCGGCCCACGCGGCGTCGCGCCCGATCTCGGCCGCGAGCACGGACGCGGCCGCTGCCGCGGACGGCAGGCCGGCGTCGCGCGCCCGCAGGGACAGCCGCATCCGCCGCGAGAACACGTCGTCGAGACAGGCCGCACCCTCGTGGCGGGCGGCCTGCACCACCTCGGCCATCAGATGGTCCGCGGCGGGGGACAGCTGCCTGCCGGCCGCCGGATCCTCCGCAACGATCGACAGAACCGAGGCCGCCTTCTCGCCCTGCTGGCGGGTGAGGCTCACCGCGACCTCTTCGTCGAGTCCGAGCGCCTCCGCGGCGGCGGTGACGTCGGCGAGGACCTCGTCGTAGAGCCGCCCGGTCCCGCCGAGCGGAATGTCGTCGGTCCGGCACGGCGCCGAACGCCCGTCGCGGGCCACCAGCAGGTCGACCACCTCGGCGGCCATCCGCCGGTACGTGGTGAGCTTGCCGCCCGTGATCGTGACCAGCCCGCCGGGGGAGGCGATCAACGTGTGGCGACGGGAGAGGTCCGACATCGACGCGCCCTCGCCGCGCAGGAGCGGCCGCGCACCGGCCCACGCGCCGAGCACGTCGTCCTCCGTGAGCCCCATGTCGAACACGTCGTTGCCGGCCCGCAGCACGTAGCCGAGATCGGCGGCGTCCACGGAGATCTCGTCCAGCGGTCCCCCGTACTCGGTGTCCGTCGTCCCCAGGATCGTCTGGCGCCCCCAGGGAATCGCGAACATCGACCGCCCGTCGCCGGCACGCGACGGCAGCAGCACGGAGGCGCCGGTCAGCGGGAGGCGGTGGTGGTCGACGACCAGATGCACACCCTTGCTCGGCACGACCAGCGGCTCGTCCTGTCCGGCCTGGCCCAGCAGCGTGTCGACCCAGATGCCCGTCGCGTTCACGACGTGACGGGCGCGGATCTCGTACGCCTGGCCCGAGATGTCGTCGCGGACGGCGGCGCCCCGCACTGCCCCGTCCGGGGCGACCAGCAGTTCGGTGGCCTCGGTGTACGTCAGCGCGATCGCCCCGAACGAACGGGCGGCCTGGACGACCGCGAGCACCAGGCGGGCGTCGTCGGTGGCGCAGTCGCCGTAGACGTAGGCGTAGTCCAGACCGCTTCGCGCCAGCGCCGGCGCCAGCGTGATCGCCTCGACCGCATCGACCTTCTCGTGCCGCCGCACGTTGCGGACGCCCGCGAACACGTCGTACGTCGTCAGCCCGAGACCGAGCAGCCGCCGCTTGGCCGTGTCGGGCCAGACGGGATAGACGAAGTCCATCGGCCGGACCAGATGGGGGGCGAGGCGCATGAGCTGCTGGCGCTCGAGGACACCCTCTCGGACGAGCGAGAACTCGTAGTTCTCGAGGTAGCGCAGTCCACCGTGCACGAGTTTGGAGCTCTTCGACGAGGTTCCGCTGGCGAGGTCACCCTTGTCGATGACGGCCACGGTCAGCCCCCGGGATGCGGCGTCCAGAGCCACCCCTGCGCCGGTGGCGCCCATGCCGACGACCAGCACGTCGACACCGGTCGCGGCGTCGGCGACGTCCGCGTCACGGTGGGCGAGAGAGAACGGCCGCACCTGGTCAGGCTACCCAGTGGTAGCGGACGTCAGGGCCGTGACCAGGCGACTCGCCGAGGACCGAATGCCCCAGCGGTCGGCCAGAGCGACCAGGCCATCGGGGTCGTCAGGGCTCGCAGGCAGCGCCGCCTTCAGCGGGGGAAGGGGGCAGTCGCGCACCACACGGACGACCGGCCCTGCCGCCTCGACGTAGGCGCGGGCGGCGGCCACCTTGGCGCCACCCGTCACGTCCGCGCCGCCGTCCAGCGCCGCGAGAAGCCCGTCGATGCTGCCGTACTTCGTGATCAGGGCGGCCGCGGTCTTCTCCCCGACACCAGGCACGCCGGGCAGTCCGTCACTGGGATCGCCTCGCAGCAGGGCGAAGTCGGCGTATGCCGCGGCCGACGGCAGACCGTACTTGCGCCGTACGAAGTCCTCGTCGAGGACCGCGTCCTTCGTCACCGTGTAGACCACGCGGGTCCGCTGATCGATCAGCTGGAACAGGTCGCGGTCCCCGGTGACCACGAGAACGTCGGACTGCGCCTGCGCCGCGAGCGTTCCGATGACGTCGTCGGCCTCGAAGCCGGACGAGCCCGCGACACAGATTCCCACCGCGTCGAGGACCGCCAGGATGACCTCGACCTGCGGTGCGAGCTCGTCGGGCGTGTCCGTGTCGTTGCCCTCGACCACGCGGTGCGCCTTGTACGACGGCAGGGCGTCCACGCGGAACTGCGGCCGCCAGTCGTGGTCCAGGCAGCAGACGAGCTGGCGCGGGCGGTGGGTCGTGATGAGGCGGGCGACGTGGTCGAGAAAGCCGCGGACCGCGTTCACCGGCGTGCCGTCCGGGGCCGTCACCGAGGCGGGCACGCCATAGAAGGCGCGAAACCACATCGAGGCCCCGTCGAGCAGCATGAGCGTCACGTCGCGCAGCGTGCCATGGCATCGGCGCCGGTGCCGGCAGGAGCCGGCGGCTGCCCCGTACGGGCCCTTCAGTCCTGGGACTCCCCGGACGAAGTACGTGAGGTCCCGGCCAACCGGCCGGGATGAGCGAGACGCAGTGATCCGCGCGACCCTCACCGACCCGTACGGGCACGGAGGAAGATCGGTCGCCTAGGCCGCGCGGGGAGTGAATGGCGAGACCGGCTCGTTCGTCGACCAGGCGAACGGGAGCAGCAATGTCCGGCATCAGCACACGCCGTCTGGTCGTCGGCGCCGCCCTCGCGGGGGCGGTCGTCGTTGCCGTCGGCGCGCCGGCGGTGGCGACCCAGTCGCACCACCGGCAGCCCCCGGCGGGCCAGCCCGTGACGTCGACACCGTTGCCGGTGGAGATCGGAACGGCGGTCCAGTACGTCAGGGACGCGGACGGCACCATTCACCAGGTGCCGCCCCGCTGAGTCGAGACCGCAGGGCCGGGTCGGGAGATCCCCGCCCCGGCCCTGCGTGCGTCTCTCGTACCCTCCAAGGCGTGCTGGAGCAGACCGACCGCCAGATCGTGTCGCTGCTGTCGTCCGACGGGCGGATGTCGTACACCGCACTGGCCCGGGCGACCGGCCTGTCCGTGTCCGCGGCCCATCAGCGGGTACGGCGGCTGGAGGAACGGGGGGTCATCACCGGCTACACCGCGCGGATCGACCACGACCTGGTCGGCCTGCCACTGACCGCGTTCGTGGCGCTCACGCCCCTGGACCCGGCCGCGCCTGACGACGTGCCGGCTCAGGTCGCCGACCTCGCCGAGGTCGAGTCCTGCCACTCGGTGGCCGGCACCGAGAGCTACCTGCTGCTCGCCCGCGTGGCGGGGCCGCCGGGGCTGGAGCAGTTGCTGGCCGAGATCCGCACGCGGTGCGGCATGGCCACCCGTACGACGGTCGTGCTGACCACGCCGTTCGAAGGCCGCCCGCCGGCGATTCCGCAGGAACCGGCATGACGGCGTCCTGGCCGGACGCGCCACCGCACCCCGGGCCCCTGAGCGGCGTCCGCGTCCTGGACCTGTCCCGCGTCCTCGCCGGGCCCTACGCCGCGATGGTCCTGTCCGACCTGGGCGCAGACGTCATCAAGGTCGAGCGCCCGGCGGTCGGGGACGACACGCGCCACTGGGGGCCGCCGTTCCACGGACCCGACGCGACGTACTTCCTGTCCGTGAACCGGAACCGCCGCGCCCTGGCAGTCGACCTGAGCCAGCCCGAGGGCCTGGCGGTCGTGAAGCGGTTGGCCGATGGCGCCGACGTCGTCCTGGAGAACTTCCTGCCGCGGCACCTGCGCAAGATGGGGCTGGACGCAGTCCGCGACGAGTCCCGGTCCACGTGGGTGTCGGTCCGGGGGGCCAGCAGCAACGGGATCGACGGCGAGAACCCGGGATACGACGTCATGGCCCAGGCCCGCTCGGGCCTCATGCACATCACCGGCGCCGCGGACGGCCCGGCGACCAAGGTGGGAGTCGCCATCGCAGACGTCGTCACCGGACTGCACGCGGCGGTCGCGGCTGTTGCGGGTGTGGCGGCGCGAGCCCGCGGAGGTGCCGCTCCGACCATCGAGGTTCCCTTGCTGGAGAGCATGATCGCGGCTCTCGTCAACCAGTCGGCGGCGGCCCTGAACGGCGGGATCGACCCCATGCGGATGGGCAACGAGCACCCGTCGGTCGTGCCGTACGGCCCGCTGCCGACGGCCGACGTACCTCTCGTCATCGGCGCTGCGAACGACGGGCAGTTCCAGGCCTTCACCCGCGTACTCGGCCGGCCCGACCTGGCGACGGACCCCCGGTTTGCGACCAACCGGGATCGCGTGGAGAACCGCGCGGTGCTGTTGCCGCTGCTGGTGTCGCTGCTCGTCGCGCGCCCCGCTGCCGACTGGGCGGCCGAGCTCGTGCGGGCCGGAGTCCCGTCCGCTCCCGTCAACACGGTGGCGGACGCGCTCGCGGACCCGCACGTGGCGGCCGCCGGTCTCGTCGTCGAGTCCCAGCACGACGGCACTCCGGTACGCCTGGTCGCCTCGCCTTTCCTCGTCGACGGGGTCCGCCCGTCCGTCCGTACGGGACCGCCGGCGATCGGCGCCGACACCGACGAGGTCCTCGCGGGCCTCGGCTTCTCCGCCACCGCGATCGACGACCTGCGCGGCAGGGGAGTGGTGGCGTGAACGGCGCCGACACGATCGTCGCCGGCCTCGGCTTCGCGGGCGTCGACGTGGTCTTCGGCCTGCCGGGAGTACACAACCTTGCTCTCTGGGAGTCCTTGTCGCGCAGCAGCATTCGCCTTGTCGGCGTACGGCACGAGCAGGCCGCAGCCTATGCCGCGGACGGATACGCCCGGGCCACGGGACGGCTCGGCGTCGCCCTCACGACGACCGGCCCGGGTGCGGCCAACACGCTGGGGGCGGTCGGGGAAGCCTGGGCGTCCCGCTCGCCGATCCTCGTGATCGCGACCGACATCGCCACGACGGTCCGCCGACCCGGCGTCTACCGCGGCGCCCTGCACGAGACCGTCGGCCAGGAGAACCTGTTCCGCCCGCTCACCCGTGCGGTTCACGTCGTGACCAGCCCCTACGACCTGCGTCAGACACTCGGCGACGCGCTCGTGGGCGCCAGACGCGAAGCCCCGCGCCCGACCTACCTACAAGTCCCCTGCGACCTGCTGGGCGTCGAGATGGACTTCGACGACTGGGCCGGCTGGAGTTCGCTCCGATCGAGCGGACCGGTGTCACCCCGAGACCTGGCCTCCGCGGCCGACATGATCCAGGCCGCGCAGCGGCCGCTGGTCTGGGCGGGCGGGGGAGCGGTGGGTGCCGCCGCGGAGGTCGCGGCGCTGGCGGAGCGGATCAGCGCGCCCGTCGTCACGACGTACATGGCACGCGGACTCCTCGGGCCGGACCATCCGCTCGCTGTAGGGCTCCCGCCGCACCTGCCCGAGTGCGGCGAGCTGTGGGACGGCGCGGACCTGGTGATAGCGATCGGCACCGACTTCGACGGCATGATGACCCAGAACTGGGCGCAGCCGGCGCCACCTCGACTGGTGGCGATCAACATCGACCGGGTGGACGCTGCCAAGGCCTACGAGCCGGACGTCACGCTCGCGGGCGACGCGGCGAGGGTCCTCGCCGAGCTGGTCCCCAGACTGCCCGAGCGTGACGGTTCTCCTGTCACGGAAGAGCTGCGGCGACGGCGCCGGCAGGCTCGTGAGCGGCTGGAAGCCGAGCAGCCGCAAGCGTTCTCGTTCCTCGATGCGATGGCAGACGTGCTACCCGACGAGAGCGTGGTCGTGGCGGACATGTGCATCCCCGGCTACTGGTACGCCGCCCTCGGCCGGGTCGGCGGTCCGCGCCGGCTCGCGTACCCGGTCGGGTGGGGCACGCTCGGCTTCGCGCTCCCCGCGAGCATCGGCACCGCCACCGCCGCGGCACTCGGCGCCGTCGACGGTCCGGTCGTCTGCCTCTGCGGCGACGGCGGGTTCCTGTTCGCCGCCGGCGAGCTCGCCACGGTCGCTCAGGAGCGGCTGCCGCTCACCATCGTCCTCGTCGACGACGGAGGCTACGGAATGCTGCGCTACGACCAGAAGCGCGCCGGCCAGCAGCTGTTCGGCACAGATCTGGTCACGCCCGACTTCGCCGCGCTGGCAGCCAGCTTCGGCATCGGCGCGACGACGGTCGACGGGTTCGGCGACGCGTTCGAAACCGCTCTGGCCGAGCACATCTCGGACACGCACCCGAGCATGCTGGTCGTGCGTGCTGCGCTCGATCCACCGCCGACGACCAGTCCGCGCTGGTACCGCCGTCGCTAGAGGCGGAAGCCGGTGTCGTTCGGAAGCACGTCGGTGTCCATCTGCGCCTTCTGCAGCTGTCCCGAGTAGTCCCAGTTCATCGACTGCCAGCGGGTGAACTGGTCCAGCACCCAGACGCCGCTCTGGCGGGCCCCGTTTCCCGAGTTTCCGTTGCCGCCGAAGGGAAGGTGCGCCTCCGCACCCGAGGTCGAGTTGTTCACCGACACCATTCCGGCGGACACGTCCGCGCGAAACCTGAACACGGTCTTCGGATCGTCCGAGTAGATCGCGGCCGACAGCCCGTACCCGTGGCCGTTCGCGAGCTCGACCATCTCGTCGAACGTCGAGAACGTCATGACACCGACCATCGGACCGAACGTCTCGGTCCGGTAGATCGCATCGGTGCGCCGTACCCCGTCGACGATCGTCGGATGCATGAACAGCCCTGCCTCCGGGTCTCCGACGAACCCACCGCGGGGGTTGCGCGCCGTGATGCGCCCGCGACCGGTGGATCCGAGCACGACGTGGTGCGGCTGGATCAGGGTCTCGAGGTACGTCTCGAACTGGGCGGCGAACTTCTCGCCCAGCATCGGCCCGTAGAGAACCTTCTCGTTCGGGTCTCCGATCGGGGCGGACTCCACGGCAGCGGCAAAGCGGTGGAGGAACTCGTCGTGCACGGACTCGTGCACGAGCACCGTGCCGAGCGAGGTGCAGCGCTGTCCGGCCGTGCCGAACCCGGAGAACAGCGCCCCCTCCACGGCGAGGTCGAGGTGCGCATCGGGCATGACCACGAGGGGGTTCTTGCCGCCGAGCTCGAGGCACGGTTGCTGCAGGTGCCGGCCACAAAGAGCGCCGATCTCCCGGCCCACCGCGGACGAGCCGGTGAACCCGACCTTGTCCACCAGGCCCAGGTCCAGGGCCCGCTCCAGGCCGGCGTACGTCTGCGCCCCGTCCGCCTGCACCATCTGGAGCACACCGGCCGGCACCCCACCGGCATGGAAGATCCGGGCCAACGCGTCGCCGAGCGCCGCGGCATACTCCGCCGGCTTCCAGACCACCGCGTTGCCGGTCAGCAGCGCGGGCACCAGGTACCAGGACGGCACCGCCACCGGGAAGTTCCCCGCGGTAATGACGGCGGCGACGCCGACCGGGACCCGGAACGTGAACAAGTTCTTGTCGCGCATCTCGCTGGGCACGGTCTGCCCGTAGAGCCGCCGCCCCTCGCCGAGGAAGAAGTCGCAGGTGTCGATGATCTCTTGGACCTCGCCGAGCGACTCGGGAAGGGGCTTGCCGACCTCGTCGGTGACCAGTTGTGCGAGGGCCTCCTTGTTGGCCTCCACCAGCCGGCCGACCTGCGCCACGACCCGTCCCCGAACCGGCGCCGGCACGCTCGCCCAGCCCGGCTGCGCAGCCCTCGCTCGGCGCGCCGCGTCGACGAACGTGGCGGCGTCGCCGAGCCGTACCTCGGCGACGACCTCACTCAGCCGGGCCGGGTTCGTCGAGACGAACGTGCCGCCGCGCGCGTCCTGTGCCGAGCTGCCGTCGAGCAGCGAGGAGATGACTCGAGTCACGAAAGGCCTTCCTACCCAGGGGATCTCGTCAGAGCGACTGCAGGACGGAGCGAACCTTGTCCAGCGCCAGGACGAGCTCCTCGTCCGTGACCGTGAGGGCGGGGCGCCAGCGCACCGAGTCGCGCCCGCAACCCAGGAGGAACAGCGACTCGTCCTCCCGGCACCGGCGCAGCACCTCGTCCCGCACCGCGCCGGACGGCAGGCTGAATGCGCACATCAGGCCGCGGCCGCGCGCGTTGCTCACCAGGTCGGGGAACTCGCGTTCAAGATTTCGGAGCCCGTCCTGCAGGTGCGCGCCGCGGGCCGCGGCGGCCGCGACGAGCCGCTCGGCCTCGATGACCTCGAGGATGCCGCGGGCACGGACCATGTCGGCGAGGTTGCCGCCCCAGGTGGAGTTGAGGCGAGACGAGACCGCGAAGACGTTGTCCCGGACGAGGTCGACGCGGCGCCCGGCCATGACGCCGCAGACCTGCGTCTTCTTCCCGAACGCGACGACGTCCGGCTCGAGGCCCAGCTGCTGGAAAGCCCAGGTAGACCCCGTGAGGCCGCAGCCGGTCTGCACCTCGTCCAGGACGAACAGCGCGTCGTACGTGTGGCAGAGGTCCTGCATCGCCTGGAGGTACTCCGGCCGCAGATGCCGATCGCCGCCCTCACCCTGGATGGGTTCGGCGATGAAGCAGGCGATGTCGTGCGGGTGCGTCTCGAACGCGGCGCGCGCCTGCGCGAGGGAGGTGGCCTCGGCCCGCTCGACGTCGGCCAGGTGCTCCTCGAGTGGGAAGGCCACGGCGGGGGAGTCGATACGCGGCCAGTCGAACTGGGGGAACCGAGCCGTCTTGATCGGCTCGGTGTTGGTGAGCGAGAGGGTGTAGCCGGTACGCCCGTGGAACGCGTGCCGCAGGTGCAGCACCTTCGTGCCCAGAGCGGGATCGCGACCCGCGGCCTCGTTGCGGCGCGACTTCCAGTCGAACGCGACCTTGAGCGCGTTCTCGACGGCAGGGCCGCCGCCCTCGATGAAGAACAGGTGCGGCAGGTCGGGTACGCCGAGGACACGGGCGAACGTGTCGACGAACCGGGCCATCTCGACCGTGTACACGTCGGAGTTGGACACCTTCGTCCGCGCCGCCCGCTCGAGGTCACCGCGCAGGTCGGGGTTCTCGGTCAGAGCGGGATGGTTCATGCCCAGGGCGCCGGAGGCGAAGAACGTGAACATGTCCAGGTAGCGGCGCCCGTCGCGGGCGTCCACGAGCCACGACCCCTGCGACCGCGCGAGGTCGAGGACCAGGTCGTAGCCGTCGACCAGCAGATGGCGGCTCAAGGACGTGCGTACAGCCTGGGGGTCCACGGCCGAGCGGGGGAGGACAGCGGTGCTGCTCATGCCTTCAAGCGTACCGGAGGATATCCCGTACAGAGTGGATGTGGCCGGATGATTTCCGGTTTCGTCCGGACGGCTGCGGGGGAGCGGTGGGCCCGTCCGGCGTGTCCGCGGCGACACGCCGATCCGACGTGATCCACGTCACGTCGAGGTCCCGTCGCTGACCTGCACGAACACCCAAACGACCAGGTCAGCGAAGGGTTGACACCACCGCGGTGACGCCCGGTAACCTCCCGCGCGTCGTTCGGTTGGACGGTAGCGAGGCTCTCGATACGGCCCCTCCCGAGCCGGCGCGTACGGGTGTGATCGGCCGTGTCCCCAGGCCCGCCCGCGCACGCCGGTGCCAGGCTCGGGACCGCGGGTTGCAGCCGGGAGGGACCCCTCGCGCCGTGCGCCGAAGGACACGGTCCGGGGCCGACCCGGGCGCCCAGTAGACAACGGCTCCACGCCGGTCGCCAGCCGGCACGGACGTCGGTCCGAAGGGCGCCCGGGTCAGGCGCCCCCACGGGACCGGCACGACACCGGCGGCCGGGGACCGGTATCCGGGCGGGGTCGGCCAGGTTGGTCGGGCAGACTGGTCGCCACAGCCGCGGACGCGGGGTCCGGGCCGGCGGAGGGCAGGGCGACCGGTGACGGACACGGGCGAGCGCCCGCTCGGGCGGGTGCTCGTGTGCATCCCCACGTACGACGAGCGCGAGACGCTGCCGCGCACGGTGCAGCGCCTGCGTACAGCGGTTCCCGAAGCGGACGTCCTCGTCCTCGACGACGCCAGCCCCGACGGGACGGGCCAGGTCGCCGACGCGCTCGCCGTGGACGACCCGGCCGTCCATGTCCAGCACCGCCCCGGCAAGGCCGGGCTCGGCACGGCGTACGTCGCCGGCTTCGGCTGGGCCCTTGCCGCCGGCTACGACGTGATCGTCGAGATGGATGCGGACGGCAGCCACCAGCCCGAGGAGCTGCCGCGGCTGCTGGCCGCGCTGCGCGGGGCGGACCTGGTCCTGGGCAGCCGCTGGGTGGCGGGCGGCGAGGTGCGCAACTGGCCGCGGTCGCGCTTGCTGCTGTCGCGTGCGGGCAACCTGTTCACCCGGGCGATGCTCGACGTGCCGCTGGGGGACATGACCGGCGGCTACCGCGCGTACCGGCGCGAGGTGCTGGAGAAGATCGACCTCGCCGCCGTCGCCTCGCAGGGGTACTGCTTCCAGGTGGACCTCGCGTGGAACGCCCTCCGAGCCGGTTTCCGCGTGGTCGAGGTCCCGATCACGTTCGTGGAGCGCGAGACGGGCTATTCCAAGATGAGCCGCGCGATCGTCGCCGAGGCACTCGTCAGCGTCACCCGATGGGGGATCGCCGAGCGGACCCGCCGCCTGCGCGGACGATGAGCGGGCCGCACCGGTGATCGGGCCCCTGGTCGCGGCGCTGATCGTCGCGGAGATCGTCGCCTTCGTCGCGGTCGCGCACGCCACGTCCTGGTCGATCGCCGTGCTGCTCCTGTTCGCCACGTCGGTCGTAGGCGGGTCGCTCGCCCGCCGGACCGCGGTGAGCGCGTTCCGGCGACTGGGAGAGGCTCGACGCACCGGCGAGACCCCGTCGGACGCGACCGTCGCGGACAGCGCGGTCGCGCTGGCCGGATCGGTGCTGCTGGTCCTGCCCGGCTTCGTCACCGACGCGCTGGGCCTCGCCATGGTGTTCCGGCCGAGCCGCCGGCTGCTGCGGCGGGTGGTCGGGCGCCGGCTGGCCGCGCGCGTCCTTCGCCGCGGCGTGCGGGTGCGTCCCGGCCGCCGGGACAGGCGCCGCCCCCCGCCAGCCGGCGGCCATGACGTCATCGAGGGTTCCCTCGACGACGGTCCGGACAGCACGACGCCGCGCTGACCATCGGGTCGGCGCGGCGTCGGAGGACTGCGGTCAGGCGGACCGGCGGCGGGTTCGGGTCGAGCCCCCGTCGCCGCGCACCTCGGCGAGGCGCTCGTCGAGCAGGATCTGCAGCTCGGCAGTGCTGCGCCGCTCGAGCAGCATGTCCCAGTGGGTGCGGACGGGCTTCGTCGGCTTCGGCTCCGGCGGGACCGCGTTGGTCGCCTCGCTGGGGGAGCCGCACGTCGGGCAGTCCCACCGCGCTGGTAGGTCTGCCTCCTCGGCGAACGGAATCTCGAAGTGGTGACCGCGCAGGCAGTCGAACGCCACGCGGACGCGCGGCGCGGGTGCCTGCGAACGCTCGTTCTCGTACGACACGGAGCCCAGACGGCTACCTCGCAGAACGCGATCGGCCATGGGGTCCTCCTCGGGCTGGTGCTACACAGGCAGCGATGTCGATCTCGGCCGCCGCCTCGGCTGACATGAGTGGTACGCAGGGTGAAACGAGGCGGTTCACCGGAGGATTCCCCGTTCAGCAACGTCTCACGCGCAGGTCATACTGCGGCGGTGGCTCCGGACCGCGAGGCGCCCGGCGACCGGCGCGCGGGTCGGGTCCGAAATGTCCGACCTCGCGACCGGTTGGGCCGGCCGTTGCCGTACGGCTCACCGGGCGTGCCGCCGCTCGTGACGGGCGTCCGGCGGACTCCGGACCAGACCCTGACCGAAGCGCAGCGCTTGCTGGACGCGGGGCTGGTGTTCCAGGCACACGAGGTCCTGGAGGACGCGTGGAAGGCCGCCGGGTCCGGCGAGCGGGACCTGTGGCGCGGCCTGGCCCAGCTGGCGGTCGGTCTCACGCACGCCGCCCGCGGAAACCCACGTGGCGCGATCACGGTGCTGTCCCGCGGCGCGGCGGTCCTCGGTGAACATCCCGATCCCGGTGCGTACGGGCTGGACGTCCCGGCGCTGGTCGCCTGGACCGACCGCGCCGTCGCCGACGTCCGGTCCGGGCGCGCGATCGGGGCACCGCTGCGGCTGCGACCCGGACGGTGACTGCCCTCTCGGCTCCACTCGGGAGTATCGCCGATAATGTGCATTATGTCATTACGCGAGAACGAGCGGGGTGCGAGAGCATGGGTCGGTCGGCTCCCCCGACCGGCCACATGACGCAGAGAGGACCCGCTCGTGACGTTGCCCCCGTCCGGACAGCAGTTCGAGATCAGCCGCGGCGACCAGCACGCGACGATCGTCGAGGTCGGTGGCGGCGTGCGGAGCTACCGGGTCGGCGACCGGGACGTGCTGCACCCGTACGACGTCGACGCCATGTGCGACGGCGCGCACGGCACCCCGCTCATCCCCTGGCCGAACCGGCTCGGCGACGGCCAGTACGAGTTCGACGGCACGGCCCACCAGGTCGCCCTGACCGAGCCGGAGAAGCACAACGCGATCCACGGCTTCCTGCGCTGGCGGCCCTGGACCGTCCGCGCGCACGAGGCCGACCGGGTGGCGATGGGTGCGGTGCTGCATCCGCTCCAGGGGTATCCGTTCGGACTCGACGTCGTCGTCGACTACCGGCTGGCCGACGACGGCCTGGTGGTGACGACGACGGCGACGAACGTCGGCACGCGCCCGTGCCCGTACGGGTGCGGGCAGCACCCGTACCTCTCGCCCGGCGACGGGCTCGTCGACGCGTGCACCTTGCTGGTGCCGGCAGACACGCGGATCACGACCGACGACGACCGGCAGCTGCCGACGGGGTCGGAGCCGGTCGAGGGCACCGCGTACGACTTCCGCGCCGGCAAGCGGCTGGGCGATCTCGCCGTCGACTTCGCCTTCACCGACCTGCACCGCGACGAGCGCGGTCGCGCCACCGTGCGCCTGACGCGTCCGGACGGCACCGCGGTCGAGACCTGGGTGGACGAGGCGTACCCGATCGTGGAGGTCTACACCGCGGACACGTTGAGCCCCGAACGGCGCCGCCGTGGTCTGGGGACCGAGCCGATGACCTGCCCTCCGGACGCGTTCCGCAGCGGTACCGGGGTGATCCGCCTCGCTCCGGGCGAGACCTCCGTCGCCACCTGGGGGGCGCGGCTGGTCTCCTCCGCTAGCTAGGCCCGACGCGCCCGTCGAGCAGGCGCACGTGGTCGGCGCAGCGCGCCGCGACATCCGGGTCGTGCGTGGCGATGATCAAGATGCGTTCGGGACTTCCGGTCGCATAGTCGAGGAGCAGCCCGAGGACCGCATCCCGGGTCTCGTGGTCGAGCTCCGCGGTGGGCTCGTCGGCGAGTACCGCCGGCGGCCTCGGTGCCAACACCCGCGCCAGCGCGACCCGCTGCTGCTGCCCACCCGACAGGTCTTCGACCAGGTGATCGCCACGGTCGCCGAGACCGACCAGATGCAGCGCACGTTCGGCGTCGTCGGCGATCTGCTCGGGCGCCAGCCCCTGCACCCGCAGCCCGATCTCGACGTTCTCGCGCGCCGTGAGCAGGCCGACCAGGCCGTAGCCCTGGAGGACGACGCCCAGGTCACGGCGCACGTCCGGGTCGCCCGCCACGACCCGCCGCCCCTCGAACAGCACCTGACCCGCATCGGGGGCCAGCAGGCCGCCCAGGACCGCCAGCAACGTGCTCTTGCCCGAGCCGGACGGGCCGGTAAGCGCCAGAGGCCGCCCGGGCAGCGCGTGCGCATCCACGCCCCGCAGGATCTCGACACCACCACGTCGTACGACGAGCCCCTCCCCGTCCAAGGACCCACCCGGCGCCCGGCCCGCCCAGCCACTCTCGGCCTCCGGGACCTGAGGTGCTTCTCCCGGCAGACCGCCGGCGACGCGCATCGTGCCGAGGTCCAGTGGCTGCCCCTCGCTCATCCGCGGGCTCCCGACAGCAGCCCGTCCCGGATGACCACGGTCCGGTCGAACAGGTCGGCCACCGCGTCGTCGTGGGTCACCACCAGCAGGGCCATCCCGTCGCGGCGGTGCGCCTCCTGCAGCAGCCGCGCCACCTGCGTGCCCGTCGCGCGGTCCAGCTGGCTGGTCGGCTCGTCGGCCAGCAGCAGGCGCGGCCTCCCGGCCAGTGCCACCGCCAGCGCCAGGCGCTGCTGCTCGCCGCCGGACAGGGCCCGGACCTTGCTGCCGCGCCGCTCCCCCAGACCCACCGCGTCGAGCAGCTCAGCCGTACGCGCGCGAGCGGGGGCGCCAGTGACCCGAACGGCACGCAGAGCCAGCAACAGGTTCTCGGCGGCCGTGGCGAGGGCGAACAGGTTGCGCGACGGGCTCTGCAGCATCACACCGACGGCTCGATGATCCTTGCGGTGCAAGCGATCTCGGGGCAGGCCCAGGATCTCGACCTCTCCCGCGGAGCGGTCCGAGAGGCCGGCCAGCACCGCAACGAGGCTGGACTTGCCCGACCCCGACGGTCCGATCACCGCAACGCTCTCCCCCGCGGCAACCGAGAGGCTCACACCGCGCAGCGCGTGCACCGAGCCGCCGTCCTGCGGATAGCGCACGTGCAGGTCGCGCACGCTCACCGCCAGATCGCCGGTCACGGCGCATACTCCCGCAGCCGATCCGCATCGACCGACCGGACGAGCGCCGCGCTCCCGGCAAGCACCGCGGCGGCGATGAGCACCCCCAGAGCAACGACGATCGCGACGACGAGCAGGTACGGCGGCGCGTACCGCAGCTGCGGGGCGATCGGCGCCGTGACGAACTCGGGGACGGACGGCAGCGCCATCACCGCGCCGAGCAGGCCCGCCCCCACCCCGAGGACCGCTCCGTACCCGAGCAGCACCCCTTGCTCCGCGGCGATGGACCGAAAGAGCGAACGCCGCGTGACGCCCTGGGCCAGCAGCGCGGCCAGCTCGAACCCGCGCCGCCGCGCCGCGAGCGCCAGCGTCAGCACCGTGCCACCCAAGGCGAGAATCGCCGCCACGACGGCGCCGATGCGGAACAAGGACAGGGCGAGCGGCGGACCCTGCCGGCTGAAGGCGGCTTCCGTGGCGGCGGTCGTCTCGGTCTGCCCGAGCACCACGCCCGCCGCCTGCAGCCGGCGCAGGATCGCCGGGTCGGCGTCGCTCGCGAGCCATACCTCCTGCTGTGCCTGCGCCAGCTGCACGGCCGACCGGATCGCGAGGGCGCGATCGACCAGGAACCCGTTGTTCTGCGCCTGCGGCAGGTACGTCGCCGCGACCACCGTGCGTACCGGGAGTTCCTGCTCGTCCAGTCCCCCGGCCTCCAGCGTGCTCCCGACCGGAACGCCACCCGTGGCGGCCACCGGCAGTGCTGTCGGCACGTCGTGTACGACGATCTCCGGCGGCTGCTGGTACGGCAGGTGGAACCGGAAGTCCAACGTGCGTGCACCGGTCAGCGTCGACCGGTAGCCCGCCGTGTCGGGAACTACCGCACGCCACCCACTCGCGCCTCCCGCCAGCGCGCCCGGAACGTCCTGCCATCCGGCAGTTCCCTTCTGCTGCAGGGACGTCACCACCAGCGCGCCGCTCAGGTCGGTCGTCTGCAGGTCGTCGCGGGCAATGCCGAGGGCGCTCAGCCGGCAGCCGCGTTCGCACGAAGGCAGGGTGAGTACGGCACGTACCGTGCCCGATGCCGGGAGCGGTGGGCCGGTCAGCTGGTAGATGCTGCCGCCCTCGACCACCGTGGCCGACAGTCGCAGCACCGGTGCCCCGCTCAGGCCCGACACGGTCGCGTCGATGGCCAGCTGGGAACCGGTGACGGTGACCGGGTGCAGGCCGGGAACGGTCAGCGCATGTGCGACGTCGGCGAGCGACAGGCCGCCGGCGAAGTCCCCTCGCCAGGTCGCGACGGCAGCGAGACGACTGGGCTGCACGCCGATGAGGAGCCGACGATCCGGTGCCAGCGACGGCGACGTGGTCACGGCCATCGCCTGCCGCCCCGAGGGATCCGCCTGGTCGACGAGGGTGCCCAGGTCCGTGCCCGGCGGGGTTTCCACGTGCACCACCTCGGCCGCGCCGACCTCCGTCGCGGCCACCTCGTGCCGGTTCGCCTGTGCGACCGTGTACGCCGACACGGCGAACGTCGCGAGGGCCAGTGCCACGGCCAGGAGCACGGTCACGACGAGCGTGGTCGGGCGCCGTGCGATCTGGCGTACGGCCAGGAAGCCGGCGAACCCGCCCCGTGCGGTTCGGCCGAACAGGCGGCGGCACAACCACGGCAGCAGCCGCGAGCCGATCATCGCGACGGCGAGGGCGAGGAGCGCGGGCGCGGCCAGGGAGATCGACGAGGCCGATGAGGTGTTGTCGGTCTGGTTCAGCCCGCCGGTGAGGGCCAGCGCCACCAGACCGCCGACGGCGCCGGCCAGGACGAGGACGTCGATCCACCATCGTCGCGGCGTCGGCCGGTGGTTCGCCCGGCGCCATTGGGCACCCGCCGGGCGCAGCACGATGCCCACGCCGACGGTGATCGTCGCGAACGCCGCCGCGGCGACCGCGACCGCTCCCGCGCCCACGCCGAGCCACGGGAGCGCCACGGGCGTGCCGGCCAGCAGCTGCCCTCGGGCCAATGCCAGTGTCGTGAGCCATCCCAGGCCGAGGCCGAGGGGGAATGCCAGCGGTACCAGCAACAAGGGCTCGGCGAGCCCGAACACGAGGACGGAGCGAGGCGGGAACTGGCGCAGCTTGGCGAGCGCGATCTCCGGGCCGCGCGCGTCGGCCGCCACGCGGACCGCGCCGAACAGGACCAGGCAGCAGAGCAGCAGCAACTGCAGGACGATCAACAGGACTGGGGTGTCCAGCGCGTTCTCGTTGGCCGACGCCTGGGCGAGCACCGCGGGCAGCTGCGTCACGATCAGATCGGGGGCCAGAAACTGCCGCAGCTGCTGAGCGGCTTCGTCCGCGCGAGCGGCCGAGCCCACCCGGACCCGGTGAACCTCCAGCGGAACGTCGATCACCGACTCGTGCGCCAGGTCGGCCAGCGTCGACGGCACCGTGAAGATCGCATCCTCGTACGGGATGCTGTCCCCGGCCGCCGACGCCAGCGCGGCAAAGTACGGGCGTTGGAACCAGTACCCCGCCTCGTCATCGGTGCTGTAGGTCCCGACGATCGTCAGCGCCGGAAAGACCGGCACCTGCGGCACGTACGCGTACGCGTCGTTGTGCCGCACGGTGACGACCGGCGAGCCGTGCGGTGTTATCCGGTCGCCGACCCGCAGGTGCGACGCCGCGAGGAAGGCGCTGCTCACGGCGACCTCCCCGGATCGGCGAGGGAACCGGCCGGCGGTCATGGTCACGTACCCGGCAGCCCCCGATCGGGCGACCACCAGCCCGGTGACCTCGGCCACGCACGGGCTGACGATGTCCGGAACCGTCCGCGAGCAGGCGATCGGCCCCGTGTACGGCGCCTCGAGCGCCTCGATCGGCGCGCCGTAGGCGGTCGCGTGCGCCACCTGGAGCGCGGTCGAGACGTCCGTCCGCAGAGCAGCCACGGACCGGTCGGACGTGACCTCGAAACCGGTCTCCAAGGGCGGCGACGAGCGCAGCGCGTCCTGGAGCACCGACTCCTTCGCCGCCCGGTCGTACGTCGGCCCGGCCACGGCCGTGGCCACGACGACGACACTCACGGCGAGGACCGCCGCGGACAGCCCACGCCGCCACCACAGTGCACGCAGGGCCAGGACCAGTCCGGTGCGCACGCGCCGACGATGCCATCCGGCGACGTGTCCGGAGGCGATCGGACCGGTCACGATTGCGGCACGGATCCGCACTACGCTGCGCCGGGTGCGTCCGCTCGCGGTTTTCGACGTCGATGGCGTGCTCGCCGACGTACGACACCGGCTGCCGCTGCTGGCCCAGTCACCCAAGCAATGGGACGCGTTCTTCGCCGCGGCCGGAAACGACCCGCTGCTCGACGACGGCGCAGACCTCGTCCGCGAGCGCGCCCGTACCGACGAGATCTGCTACCTGACAGGCCGGCCCGAGCGCTCGCGCGCACTGACCGAGGCCTGGATCGAACGCCACGGTCTGCCTCGGGGCAGGTTGCTCATGCGGCCGGACGGAGACCATCGGCCGGCGCGGGCCTTCAAGATCGAGCAGCTGCGCGCCGTGCGACGCCGGCGCGCGATCGCGCTGGTGGTGGACGACGACCCCGAGGTCGTCCGGCTCCTGCGCGCGAACGGCCTGCCGGTCCTCGAAGCGGCCTGGCTGCCCTACAGCAGTCCCCTGGCCGACGCGCAGGAACGGGAGGGCCGGACATGACCGGTACGGATTAGCCCGATCGGCTCTGTCCACAAACGTACCGATTGACCATGCAGCCACCTCCGCGAACGGACGAGAGTGTGACCAGGGCCACAGCGAGGCCGCTTCCACCCTGGCGGCAGCACGAGGCGGAGACCAGAAACATGTGCGAGCACCTACCGGCTTGTCCCACGGCCGAGGCCGTCGACCACGACGCGGCACGCGTGGTGGCCGACCACTCCGAGCAGGGCTGGCGCCTGCTGTGCAACGGCGTCGTGTGCTTCGACGACACGGGCGAGCTGCTCCCGGACGGGCACGCGGTGGGGCCGCACTCGCGGCCGCTCCCCCGCCTGACGCCGGCCGCGTGAGGCCGGCCGGCCGCCGGCCCGGTCAGCGGTCGTAGTCCGCAACCGGCGGGCACGAGCACGCCAGGTTGCGGTCGCCCCAGGCACCGTCGATCCGCCGCACGGGTGGCCAGTACTTCGTGGCGGTGGGGCCGGCCGGATAGGCACCGGTCGCCCGGTCGTAGGCATGGCTCCACTCCCCCGCGATCATGGCCGCGGTGTGGGGCGCGTTCACCAACGGGTTGTCGTCCGCCGGCCACCGTCCTGCGGCCACGTCGTCGATCTCCGCGCGAATCGCGATCATGGCCTCGCAGAAGCGATCCAGCTCGCCGAGGTCTTCGCTCTCGGTGGGCTCGACCATCAGCGTCCCGGCCACCGGGAACGACATCGTCGGCGCGTGGAACCCGTAGTCGATCAGCCGCTTGGCGACGTCGTCGACGGTGATGCCGGTCCGCTGGGTAACCGGGCGCAGATCGAGGATGCACTCGTGGGCGACCAGGCCCGCGTTGCCCGCATACAGGAGCGGGAACGCGTCCCGGAGTCTCGCGGCCACGTAGTTGGCGGCCACGATCGCGTTCTCACTCGCCGCCCGCAGTCCGTCGGCGCCCATGAGCCGCACGTACGCCCACGGAATCGGCAGGATTCCCGCACTGCCGAACGGCGCGGCCGAGACGGCGCCGACGCCGTCGCCGGACAGTCCTGCGCTCGGGGTGACGAGTGGATGGCCCGGCAGGTACGGGGCCAGATGCGCGCGGACGGCCACCGGCCCGATACCCGGCCCGCCGCCGCCGTGCGGGATGCAGAACGTCTTGTGCAGGTTGAGGTGGCTGACGTCAGCCCCGAACCGGCCGGGGCGGGCCAGGCCCACCAGAGCGTTCAGGTTGGCCCCGTCGACGTAGACCTGCCCGCCCGCGTCGTGGACGGCCGCGCAGATCTCGGTGATCGCGCGCTCGTACACCCCGTGCGTGCTGGGGTAGGTGACCATCAGCGCGGCCAGCCGATCACGGTGCTCGGAGATCTTCGCTCGCACGTCGGCGAGGTCGACGTTCCCGTCGGCGTCGCAACCGACCACCACGACCCGCATGCCCGCCATGACGGCGCTGGCGGCGTTGGTCCCGTGCGCACTGGACGGGATGAGGCAGATGTCACGCCGGTCCTGACCGGCGTGCCGGTGGTGCGCGGCGATCGCCAGCAGACCAGCAAGCTCGCCCTGGCTCCCCGCGTTCGGCTGCAGGCTTACCGCGTCGTACCCCGTGATCGCCGCCAGCCAGCCACACAGGTCCTCGACCACCTGCCGGTAGCCGGCGGCCTGGTCGACCGGCGCGAACGGGTGCAGGCCCGCGAAGCCAGGCAGGCCGATCGGCTCCATCTCGGTCGTGGCATTGAGCTTCATCGTGCAGGAGCCGAGCGGGATCATGCCTCGGTCCAGCGCGTAGTCGCGGTCCGACAGGGCCCGCAGGTAACGCAGCATCGCGGTCTCGCTACGGTGCCGGTGAAAGACAGGATGGGTGAGGAAGTCACTGGTACGAAAGGCATATCCGGGCAGTCCGTCGCCGACCGCGCCGTCGAGTGCTTCCGCGTCGGCGGTCACCCCGAACGCCGCCCACACCCGTTCGACGTCACTGGTCACAGTCGTCTCGTCCAGCGCCACGCCCACCGTGTCCGCGTCGACACGCAAGATGTTCACGCCGCGCTCGAGTGCGGCCGAGACGACCGAGTCGGCCTGCCGCGGAACGCGCACGCGCAGGGTGTCGACGAAGGCGCCGTGCACCACCTCGACGCCACCGGCGCGCAGGCCCGCAGCCAGGATCGTGGCCAGCCGGTGCACCCGCCGGGCAATCCGCGTCAGCCCGTCGGGCCCGTGCCAGACGGCGTACATCGACGCCATCACGGCCAGCAACACCTGCGCCGTGCAGATGTTGGACGTCGCCTTGTCCCGCCGGATGTGTTGCTCGCGCGTCTGCAGCGCGAGCCGGTACGCGGGCTCGCCGTCCGCATCGACGGAGACGCCGACGAGCCGTCCGGGC
>DASVGV010000133.1:0-23588 GCA_036379355.1 Mycobacteriales bacterium
GGGCCGTACCCCTTCAACAGGCGGCGGTCGGCGGGCTTGAGCATGACGATCTCCAGGGTGGTTGCAGAAAGGACGCTGCAGGCGACGTACGGGGCGCGAGGCCTCAGAGCTTGAGCTGGTCGAGAGCTGCCTTGCTTCGGCGACGCAGGAGGCCGCCGCCCCGACCGCGAACGGCGTCGGCGTAACCGAGCCCGACGACGAGCACGAGTGCCCCGATACCGACCGGCAGCGCGTGGTTGCCCACGCATCCGGGGTGCTTGAAGACGTGCGTGGTGTCGCAGAAGCGGCCGATCACGGAGGTCGCCGCGGCGTTCGTCGTCGCCGGGCCGGCGGTCGGAGTCGTCGCCCCGTCCAGCGAACCGCCGGTCGTACCCAGGGTGCCCAACGTGCCTGCGGTGCCGAGAGATCCGCCGGTGCTGTCGAGCGACTCCGGACTGCTGCTGAGATAGCCGAAGTTGCCGAAGGCACTGGCGTACTGGGTTCCGTCGCTCACGGCGGTCACGCCGCCAAACATGACGTTCAACGACCCGGAGCCGGCCAGGATGCCGAGCAGGATGTCGCCGTTGCTGAAGATCTGTGCCGTTTGGCAGCTCGCCGCGAGCAGCTGGTTCTCGAGCTGCTCGCGCAGTGGCTCGATCGCACCCAGGACCGGTGCCACACCTTGGTGACCGAGCGGCGAGTTGGTGACACCGATCGACAGCGGAGTCAGAGACGCCGTGCCGTCGGGGAGCTTGCTGTACGCCGGCAGAGTGATCTGGAACCCGGTCGGGGCCAACGCCTTGTTCGCGGCCGCGAACGAGGATGCCAGCTGGTCCGGCGTCACCGGCATCGGCTTCCCCGCCACGGTGAGCGATCCGACCGTGAACGTGCCGCTGTTCACGGCGCCCGCGCCCGTGCGCTGGTGCGCAACCTCCTGCATGTTGCCGATCTGCACGAGGCCGCCGAGGAGCGAGATCGAGCCGACGGACGTCGTCGCCGTCACGTCACGCGCATTGCCGCCGACGACGCCGCCGGTCGCGCCGGACGACAGCCCGGACACGGTGATGAGCCCGGCGAGGGAGAACGCGCCCCCCTGCGTGGAGGCCTTGCCGCCGGGATTGGGCGCGCCGGTGCTGGCCACATCGAGCACCCCGACGTCCGCCGGGGCGGTGGAGTTGTTGCCGGTGATGTCCTGGTGGGCGGTCTGCGGCTTGCCGTCCGGCGATTCGGCGATGAGCGGCTGCGGGAAGTCGGACGACTTGAAAGTCGGCTGCGATCCGTCGCACTGCGGGCCGGTGAGCGCCGTCTCTACCGCGCCAAGGTCCAAGTTCTGCGCCGAGGCCTTGCCCTCGGTGTCGCTGTAGCCCGCGATGGACGTTCCCACCGCGATCGTGGCCTGCAGGTTGCCCACAGTCGGCACGAGCCGCATCGCCTGCGCGACGCCCTGAGCCTCCCCGAGAATGAAACTCGAGTCGTCCGCCGGCGCGGCGTGCGCGCGGACGGCGCCGATCGGCAACGTCAGCGCCGCGACGACCAGGGCCGCCGCCGGCCAGGCCGCGCGACGCACGATGCTCCGTCGCGGGCGGGTTCCGTCTTCGCCCGAGCCGGCTTCCCTCATCCCTCGCACCTCGTCGTCCATCAAGACGGTTGCCGCCGTCTCCCCCGAAATGTGGCTTTCGCGTGCAATGCGCCCTGGACCGTATGACAGCAGTCACAGACATACAAGGAACGACGCCGGCCCCGATCGGGATACGGCCGGTCGCCGGGATCTTCAGCCGCGCAGGTGCACGTCCGCCCAGGACAGCACGGGACGGAACCCGATCCGCCGGTAGATGCCGCTGGACGTGCGGTTCGCGTCGTCGGCGAAGAGCGTGACGACGGCGGCACCGGCCGTGAACAGGGCCCGTACGGCGTGCTCGGTAAGGACGGTGGCCAGGCCGGCGCCCCGGTACGCGGGCGGCGTGTAGACCGGCCCGATGCGGGCGACTCCCCCGCCGGTGTGACGCGCCCCCGCCATGGCAAGGACTCCGTCGCGGTCCCAGACGTGCAGGGCCCGGTCGGCTACCGCCTGCCGGACGCGGGCCGGCGGGTCGGGCGGCGCGACGGTGCCGGCCTCGGCGACGAAGGCCAGCCACCAGTCGGTGAGCAGCGGAAGGTCGTCCTCGGTCGCGGGGCGCGCCGCACCGCTGGGTCGGGCACGGGGGTCCGGCACGATCTCGGCCGGTCCGTCGATGCGGTAGAGCGTCTCGTCCCTGCTCCCCGCCAGCGTGCCGCCCGTCAGGTGTGCGAGCCGCCCGGCGACGAGCGTGGCCGTCGGACGCGGACCGACGACGGCCGCGAGATTCACCAGTCCGGGCTGGCCCGCGCCCGCGCGAACGGCCACCTCGGCGGCGAGTGCGAGGGCGGCCTCGTACGGGACTTCGGTGACACCCAGCCCCCACGGGGGCGTGCACCACGCCGCGCCGAGTACCTGGCCGGCGTCGTCCCGCAGTTCTCCCCAGAGGCTGTTCGGGACGGTCGGCTGCGCCAGCACGCCCAGGAGCAGGGTGTGCGTGACCGGGTCGGCACGCAGGAACCCGAGCGTGTCGGGCGCGTACGCGTCCGGGAACGACCAGGTCATCGGCCGATGATCGCCGGTCGTAGGGTGCGCGTCATGGCGATTTACGCGCTCGGTGACCGCGTCCCGGACATCGACCCGACGGCGTACGTGCACCCCATGGCGACCGTGATCGGCGACGTGCGGCTCGGACCGCAGTCCAGCGTCTGGCCGGGCGCCGTGCTGCGTGGCGACTACGGCACCATCACCGTCGGCGCCCGCACGTCGATCCAGGACGGCTCGGTGATCCACGCCACGGCGACCGAGCCGACCACGGTCGGCGACGACTGCGTGATCGGCCATCTCGTCCACCTCGAGGGCTGCACGATCGAGGACGGGTGCCTGGTCGGTTCCAACTCGGTCGTCCTGCACAACGTCGTCGTCCGTTCGGGTGCGCTCGTCGGCGCATCGGCGCTGTGCCCGAACAACCTCGAGGTGCCCAGTGGCGCGATGGCGCTCGGTGTCCCGGCGAAGATCAAGCCGGACAGCGTGAAGCCCGAGATGATCGCCCCCGGAGCGGCGCTCTACGCCTGGAACGCCGAGCGCTACCCCAAGGAGCTTCGCCGCCTGGACGCGGACTGACGCCCGTGCCGACGGGCTGATCGCGCGGCAGCCGTCGCTGGAGGCGAGGTTCTGCCGGCGACGCGACCGCGTGGGTGCAACCCCGCGGTCAGGACCGCCGGCTGTCCGGTGACCAGTACAGCTCGCCCGCGTCGTACTGGCGCAGGAAGCAGAACTCGTTGCCCTCGGGGTCGCGCAGCACCACCCAACGGTCGCCGTCGTAGACGTCCGGAGCCCGGGTCGCGCCCAGCGCGAGCGCGGTCTCGACGGCCTCGTCGAGGTCGTGCGCCCGCAGATCGAGGTGCAGGCGGTTCTTCACCGTCTTGGCTTCGGGCACGCGCAGGAAGTCGAGGTTCGGGCCACCGAGCGCGTAGACGCTCGCGTCGCCGTCCTCGTCGACCACCCAGGGTGCGCCGAGAAGGCGGGCGTAGAACTCGGCCAGCGCGGCCGGGTCGGCGCAGTCGACCGCGATCGCCGCGAGCCCGTGGACGGAGGGCGGAGCCTCCGGTGCGTCATGCATGTCCATCGCGCGAGAGTGCCAGCGACCTACGACACGTCCTCGGCCCACGACTCCAGCGCCAGCGGCTCGGCGTGCCGCGCCAGCGCAGCGTGCAACAGGTCGAACAACGCCGGCGGAGCCGCGATGGTGAGGGGACGCCCGGCCGGCGCACCGTGGAGTCCCTCGACCCGGCAACCGGCCTCCGCGGCGATCAACCCGCCCGCCGCGAGATCCCAGGGGTACGCGCCCTGCTCGTAGTAGGCGTCGACGTGGCCGGCGGCCGCCGAGCACAGGTCCAGCGCCGCGGATCCCAGCCGCCGGATGTCGCGCACCCGGGGCAGCAGGTCGGCGACGATCGTCGCCTGCCGGGCCCGGCGGGCGGACTCGTACGAGAAGCCGGTGGCGACCAGCGCACCGGCCAAGGTGTCGACCGTCGAGCAGGTGACAGGCGCACCGTTGCGGAACGCGCCGCGTCCTCGCACGGCGGTCCACGTCACGTCGCGCGGCACGTCGTAGACGACGCCCGCGACGACCTCCCCGTCGGCCTCGCAGCCGATCGAGACGGCCCACGAGGGCAGGCGGTACAGGAAGTTCACGGTCCCGTCGACCGGGTCGATCACCCACCGCACGCCGCTCGTACCCGGACGGGCCGCACCCTCTTCGCCCAGCAGACCGTCGTCGGGCCGCGCATCGAGGAGCCGCCCCGCGATGAGCCGCTCCGAGGCCCGGTCCAGCGCGGTGACGACGTCGGTCGGCGACGACTTGGTGTCGATGTCACTGGACATCGACTCGCGGCCGTCGCGCAGCAGCGCACCCGCCTCGTGCGCGACGGTGACCGCCAGGGCCAGCAGCTCGTGGCTCACGCGCCGGCTACGCCCGGTCCGATACCGGCCCGGCGGCGATGAGCTCGACCCGGTTGCCGAACGGGTCGGCGGTGTGCCCGCGACGGACACCCTCGATGCTGTCGTCCGGGGTGTACGGCAGCCCCGCCCGTGCGAGCGCGGCGAGGAGCGCGTCGAGGTCGTCGACCAGCAGCCCGGGATGCGCCTTGCGGGCGGGAGTGAACGGCTCCTCGACGCCGAGGTGGATCTCGCCGACGGCCGACGCCGAGCCGGGCAGGGCGAACCAGCACCCACCACGAGCGGCGAGCACCGGAGGCTTGGGTCGCTCGACCAGTCCGAGCAGGCCGACGTAGAACTCTCGCGCCTCGTCCTCGGCCCCGCGTGGCATGGCCAGCTGCATGTGGTCGAGGGCGACGGCGCCCATCAGACCAGCGACCGCAGGACGTACTGGAGGATCCCGCCGTGGCGGTAGTACTCCTTCTCCCCCGGCGTGTCGATGCGCAGGGTCGCCTCGAAGGTGATCGACGTTCCGTCGTCCCGGCGCGCCTCGACCGTGAGCGTGCGCGGCAGGTCGGCGACCCCGCGGACCGAGAACGTCTCGTGGCCGGTCAGGCCCAGTGACTCGGCACTGTCGCCGGGGGCGTACTGCAGCGGCAGCACCCCCATGCCGATCAGGTTCGACCGGTGGATGCGCTCGTACGACTCCGCGATGACCGCCTGCACACCGAGGAGGGCCGTGCCCTTGGCGGCCCAGTCGCGCGACGAGCCGGAGCCGTACTCCTTGCCCGCCAGCACGACGAGCGGCGTCCCCTCGGCCGCGTACGCCTGTGCGGCCTCGTAGATCGTCGTCTGCTCCTCCTCGGGCAGCTTGACCGTGACGGGCCCCTGGGTGCCTGGTGCGAGCTGGTTGCGCAGGCGGATGTTGGCGAACGTGCCGCGGATCATCACCTCGTGGTTGCCGCGCCGCGACCCGTAGGAGTTGAAGTCCTTGCGCTCGACGCCGTGCTCGGTGAGGTACCGGCCGGCCGGTGAGTCGAGCTTGATGCTGCCGGCCGGGCTGATGTGGTCGGTCGTCACGGAGTCACCCAGCAGCGCGAGCACCCGGGCGCCCTCGACGTCCTGGAGCGGCGGCGGGTCGGCGGTCATGCCCTCGAAGTACGGCGGGCGCCGCACGTACGTCGAGTCCTCGTCCCAGGCGAAGGTGTTTCCGGAGCTCACCTCCAGGCCCTTCCAGCGTTCGTCGCCGGCGAAGATGTCGGAGTAGGAGGCCTCGAACTGGTCGGCGCTGATCGACGCGCCCACCACCCGGGCGACCTCGGCCTCGTCCGGCCAGATGTCCTTCAGGTAGACCGGCTCGCCGTCCGACCCGGTGCCCAGCGGCTCGGTCGTGATGTCGATGTCCATGGTGCCGACGAGCGCGTACGCGACCACCAACGGGGGCGACGCCAGGTAGTTCATCTTCACGTCGGGGTTGATCCGGCCCTCGAAGTTCCGATTGCCCGACAGGACGGCCGTGGCCGCCAGGTCACCGTCGTTCACGGCCTTCGACACCTCCGCGGGCAGCGGCCCGGAGTTGCCGATGCAGGTGGTGCAGCCGTATCCGACCAGGTCGAAGCCGAGCTTCTCGAGGTACGGGGTGAGCCCAGCCCGCTCGTAGTAGTCCATGACGACCTTCGACCCCGGGGCGAGCGACGTCTTCACCCACGGCTTGGACGCGAGCCCCTTCTCGACGGCGCTCTTGGCGAGCAGCGCGGCGCCCACCATGACGTACGGGTTGGACGTGTTCGTGCAGGACGTGATCGCCGCGATGACGACCGCGCCGTGGTCGAGAGTGACCTCGGTGCCGTCCGCGAGCGTCGCCGGAGTCGGGTTCGAGGGGCGGTCGCCGACGTCCTGGCTCCCGTTGCTGCTGACGGGACGGTCCGAGGCCGACTGGCGTGCCCCCGTCGCGTGCTCGGGCGGATCGCTCGCCGGGAACGACGCCTCGCTGGCGGAGTCGAGCCGGCCCTTCGAGGGACCGGCGTAGTCGGTCAGCGCCGTCCGGAACATCGCCTTGGCGCGGTCGAGCGGGATGCGGTCCTGCGGCCGCTTCGGTCCGGCGAGCGACGGCACGACGGACGACAGGTCGAGCTCGAGCGTCTCGCTGAACTCGGGCTCGTGCGCCGGGTCGTGCCACAGGCCCTGTTCCTTGGCGTACGCCTCGACCAGCGCGATCTGCGCGTCCGGGCGACCCGTCAGCCGCAGGTAGGACAGGGTCTCCGCATCGATGGGGAAGATGGCGGCGGTCGAGCCGTACTCGGGGCTCATGTTGCCGATGGTGGCGCGGTTCGCGAGCGCCACGTTCGCGACGCCCTCGCCGTAGAACTCCACGATCTTGCCGACAACGCCCTGCTCGCGCAGCATCTCGGTGACCGTCAGCACCATGTCGGTCGCGGTCGTGCCGACCGGCAGCTCGCCGGTGAGCTTGAACCCGACGACCTGCGGGATCAGCATCGACACGGGCTGGCCCAGCATCGCGGCCTCGGCCTCGATGCCACCGACCCCCCAGCCGAGCACGCCCAAGCCGTTGATCATCGTGGTGTGCGAGTCGGTTCCGACCAGCGTGTCGGGGTAGGCCAGGCCGTCCTTCGCGAACACGACGCGCGCAAGGCGCTCGAGGTTCACCTGGTGGACGATGCCGGTGTCCGGCGGCACGACCACGAAGTCGCTGAACGCAGTCTGACCCCACCGCAGGAACTGGTAGCGCTCCTTGTTGCGCTCGAACTCGAGGCGCGCGTTGATCTCGAAGGCATCCGGCCGGCCGAAGACGTCCGCGATGACGGAGTGGTCGATGACCAACTCGGCCGGCGACAACGGGTTGATCTTGTTGGGGTCGCCGCCCAGGTCCGCCATGGCCTCGCGCATCGCGGCGAGGTCGACGATGCACGGCACGCCGGTGAAGTCCTGCATCAGCACACGGGCCGGCGTGAACTGGATCTCGGCGCTCGGCTCCGCGTGGGGGTCCCAGGCGGCGAGCGCCCGGACGTCGTCCGCGCTCACGTGGACGCCACCCTCGTGCCGGAGCAGGTTCTCCAGCAGCACCTTGAGGCTGAACGGGAGCCGCGCGGCGCCCTCGACCGCGTCCAGCCGGTAGATGTCGTACGACGCGTCTCCGACGTTCAGCGTGGACCTGGCGGAGAAGCTGTCGGACATCGTCTGGTCCTCCTCGACCTCAGGGTGGCTCGGGCTCCACCCTCCCACGCCCCATCCTTGCCCCATCTATCTCGATGTCAAGATACATGCCGTCGAGAATCTCGTGGCGTTACGCTCGTCCTGTGACTCCTCCACGAACGCGCGCCGCCGATCCGGCGCGCGACGAGGTCGACGCCCTGGTCGGCCGGTGGCGGGAGGAGCGGCCCGACATCGACCCCGCCCCGCTCGAGGTGTTCTCGCGCGTCTCGCGCCTGGCCGTCCTGGCCGACCGCGAGCGGCGTGAGGCCTTCGCGAGCCACGGCCTCGAGCTGTGGGAGTTCGACGTCCTCTCGGCCCTGCGGCGCGCGGGCAGCCCGTACGCGCTGACTCCCGGAGCGCTCCTGCGGGCGACGCTTGTCACCAGCGCGACCATGACGCACCGCGTGGACCGGCTCGTGGCCGGCGGCCTGGTGACACGAGGCCCCGACCCGGACGACCGGCGGGGCGTGCTCGTACAGCTCACGTTCGCCGGTCGGGCTCGCGTCGACGCGGCCCTGGAGTCGCTCGTGCAGCACGAGGACCGCCTCCTCCAACCGCTGGCCAAGGCCGAACGGCGCGACCTGGCCGCGCTGCTGCGGCGGCTGCTGCTGCCGCTCGAGGGTTGACGGGCGGCGCTACGCCGACCCGAGGAGCGCCGCGACGTCGGCGTCGGTGATCGTCGCGGCGTGTGTCCGCTCCAGGAAGGACACGACCAGCCGGGTGAAGCGGACCGGCTCGTCCACGTGGGGGAAGTGACCGGCCTGCTCGAGGACCTCCAACTCGCTGCCCGGTGCGGCCTCGTGCATCGCGGCCCCGTGCTGGACGGGGATGATCGCGTCTCGAGCACCCCAGACGACGAGCGTCGGCAGCAACGCCGTGAGGTAGAGGCGGTCTCGCGCGTCGACCGCCTGCCCGTGCAGCGACACCGACGTGCGCACCGTCCGCAGGAACGATCGCCGCGACGACGCGCGGGCGAGCAGGCCCACACCCCGCCCGAGCTCGACGACGCCGGGGCGCGGGGGCGCCCCCACCGCGGTCAGGACCTGACCGGTCCAGCGCGCCAGAGCCCGTACCGGCGGCGAGGAGATGACCGGCAGCACGAGCTCAGCGCCGGGCAACGTCGCGGCCCGGAGCGCGAGACTGACCTCCGGCCCGAGCCCGCCCGCGTCCACGAGCACGAGGCGGGACACCAGGTCGGGAAACAGGTAGGTCATCTGCATGGCGATCCCGCCGCCGAGCGAGTGCCCGACGACGGTCACGCGGGACACGCCGAGCACGCGCAGCAGGTCGCGCAGGTACGCGGCGTACCCGGGGATCGAGCAGTCGCCGCCGGCCTCCTCCGCGTCCCCGTGCCCGGGCAGGTCGGGCGCGAGGACGTACGCGTGTTCGCCCAGCCGGTCGAGCACCGGGTCCCACGTGTGCTTGTCGCCGGCCAGACCGTGGACGAGCAGCAGGACCGGGCGGCCGTCCGGTCGTCCCGCGGTCAGGAACGACGCGCGGTGACCGTGCACCAGGACGGGTTCGGACACGTGGCTTGCCGCTTCCGAGTGTCTAAGCGATCTTCATGTCCGAGATCGCTCGGCTGATGATCAGCCGCTGGATCTCGCTCGTGCCCTCGAAGATCGTGTAGATCTTGGCGTCGCGGTGCATGCGCTCGACCGGGTACTCGCGCGTGTAGCCGTTGCCACCCAGCACCTGGATGGCCTGCTCGGTGACCCACACCGCGGTCTCGCCGGCGAAGACCTTGGACATCGACCCCTCACCCGAGGTGAACGGGATCTGGTTGCGCCCCATCCAGGCGGCCCGCCACACGAGCAGCCGCGCCGCGTCGATCCGGGTCTTCATGTCGGCGAGGGTGAACGCGATCGCCTGGTTGGTGATGATCGGCCGGCCGAACTGCTCGCGGGTCTTGGCGTAGTCGAGCGCGACCTCGTACGCCGCGCGGGCGATGCCGACCGCCTGCGCGGCCACCGACGGGCGCGACGCCTCGAACGTCGCCATCGCCGCCTGGCTGTTGCTGGGCTTGCCCTCGCGTACCCGGGCCAGCCGTTCGTCGAGCTTGTCCTTGCCGCCCAGCAGGAAGTGGCCGGGAAGCCGCAGGTCGTCGAGGACGACTTCCGCGGTGTGGGAGGCACGGATGCCGTGCTTCTTGAACTTCTGACCCTGCGCGAGCCCCTTGCCCTTGAACTCCGCCGGGACGAAGAACGACGCCTGCCCGCGCGCCCCCAGCGACGGGTCGACGCTGGCGACGACCACGTGCCCGTCGGCGATGCCGCCGTTGGTCGCCCAGGTCTTCGTCCCGTTGATCACCCAGGTGTCGCTCGCCTCGTCGTACTCGGCGCGCGTGCGGAGCGACGACACGTCCGACCCCGCGTTCGGCTCCGATACGCACAGGCAGCCGAGCTTGACGTCGTCGGGCGAGCCGAACATCTGCGGGATGAACTCGCCCACCTGGTCCCCCGTGCCGTTGCCGAGGACCGCCGCCGACGCGAGCGTGGTGCCGACGATCGACAGGGCGATGCCGGCGTCGCCCCAGAACAGCTCCTCCATCGACAGCACGATGCCGAGACCGGTGGCGTCGAACCATTGCTGCCCGAAGAACTCGACCGAGTAGATGCCCGCCTTGGCCGCCTCCTGGATGATCGGCCACGGGGTCTCCTCCCGCTCGTCCCACTCGGACGCGGCCGGCCGGATCACGTCGGCGGCGAACTCGTGCAGCCACTTCACCAACGTCTGCTGGTCGTCGGTCAGGGCGGCGGTGAAGCCCTCGGTCATGTCGGCTCCTGGCGCATGCGGTCGGGCCCGTCGGGTTACCGGGCGTTACACCCACGGTAGAGCAGATCGGCCGGGGGCTACCTCCCGGTAGCCGCGGGCAGGCCTGGCCGCATCTCCCGGCGCCGCCGGGTGATGTAGACAGGAGCGATGACCCACGAGGTACGGGGCGTCGTCGCCCGCGGCAAGGGCAAGCCCGTCGCCATCGAGACCGTCCTGGTCCCCGACCCAGGGCCAGGCGAGGCGCTCGTCCGCGTCGAGGCGTGCGGGGTCTGCCACACCGACCTGCACTACCGCGAGGGCGGCATCGGCCTCGACTTCCCGTACCTGCTCGGGCACGAGGCGGCCGGCGTCGTCGAGGCGGTCGGCGATGGCGGCGGCGACCTGGCGCCGGGCGACTCGGTGGTCCTGAACTGGCGGGCCGTGTGCGGCGAGTGCCGGGCATGCCGCCGCGGGCGGCCCTGGTACTGCTTCGCCACCCACAACGCGCGGCAGCCGATGACCCTCGCCGACGGGACGGAGCTGTCCCCCGCGCTCGGCATCGGCGCGTTCGCCGAGAAGACGCTGGTCGCGGCCGGTCAGTGCACCAAGGTCGACACCTCACGCGACCCGGCCGCCGCCGGCTTGATCGGCTGCGGCGTCATGGCCGGCTGGGGCGCAGCGGTCAACACCGCTCCCGTACGCCACGGGGACACCGTCGCCGTGATCGGCTGCGGCGGGGTCGGCGACGCGGCCATCGCCGGTGCCCGCTACGCGGGGGCACGGCAGGTGATCGCGGTCGACACCGACCCGCGCAAGCTGACGTGGGCCCGGGAGTTCGGCGCCACCGACACGGTGGACGCGAGCGGGGCCGACGTCGTCGCGACGCTGCGGTCACTGACCGGCGGGTTCGGCCCCGACGTGGTCATCGACGCGGTCGGGCGCCCCGAAACCTTCCGGGCCGCCTTCGACGCCCGCGACCTCGCCGGCACGGTGGTGCTGGTCGGCGTACCCACGCCGGAGATGACGGTGGAGATCCCCCTCGGCGACATCTTCGGACACGGCGGTGCGACGAAGTCCAGCTGGTACGGCGACTGCCTCCCCAGCCGCGACTTCCCGCTGCTGATCGATCTGTGGCAGCAGGGCCGGTTCCCGCTCGATGCCTTCGTCAGTGAGCGGATCGGGCTGGACGACGTCGAGGCCGCCTTCGACAAGATGCACCGCGGCGAGGTCCTGCGCAGCGTCGTCGTCCTCTGACCCGGTCAGGGGGCGACGACGAGCGGGCGGAAGTGCTCGACGGTCGGAAGCTCCACCCAGAAGTCCCGGACCAGCGATCGCCAGCGCCCGAACGCAGGTGACCCGCGGAAGCCCTCCACGTGATCGGCCAGGCTGTCCCACTCCACCAGCAGCAGGTACGCGCCCGGCGCCTCGACCCGGCGGCTCACCCGGGCCGACCGGCAGCCCGGCGAGCCCGTCAGCACGCCGACCGCCTCGGTCAGTACCGCCTCGAACTCGGCCGCGCGAGCCGGATCCACCTGCATCACGGCGTGCTCGGTCACCGGACCCTCGTACGCGCTCATGCTCGCAGCCTGCCAGGGTGGGTGCATGGCGTTCTCGGTGACCAAGGTGGTGACGTCCGGCACGTTCTCGTTGGACGGCCAGGACTTCGACGTCGACAACAACGTCTGGGTCCTCGGGGACGACGGCGGCCTGCTGGTCATCGACGCAGCGCATGACGCCCAGGCCATCGCGGACGTCGTCGACCACCGCCGGGTCCACGCGATCGTGTGCACCCACGGACACAACGACCACATCAACGCGGCGGTCGACCTGTCCGCCCTCGTGACCGCCCCGGTGTACCTCGCCGCGGCCGACCGCATGCTGTGGGACGAGATCCATCCGGGCGCCGCGCCGTACGACTCGCTCGGCGAGGGCGACACCTTCCGAGTCGCCGGCGTCGACCTGCACGTGCTGCCGACGCCCGGGCACTCCCCCGGCGGCATCTGCCTGTACGCGCCGGACGCCGGCGCCCTCTGGAGCGGCGACACCCTCTTCCGGGGCGGACCGGGGGCGACCGGCCGCTCCTTCAGCGACTTCCCGACGATCCTCGACTCCATCCGCGAGCAGCTACTCACGCTGCCGGCGGACACGGTCGTCCACCCCGGTCACGGGAACGACACCACGATCGGCGCCGAGGCCGGCGACTACGAAGCCTGGGTCGCCCGCGGCCACTGACCGAAGGGTGACCGCGACGAACGCCGCTGCAGGGAGGCCGGCCGCCGACGGGCTCCGTCATCCGGGCGACGAGACGCCGTCGTGCGTCGGCGCCATCTGCACGATCTGACCGCGGCTGAGGGCGAACCGGGCTCCCCGCGCTGCGCCGTACGGCCGAGCCCAGGGTGACGATCTCGTGACGAGACCTACGACACACCGAATTCGGCGCGCATCGACGGGAAGGTGCAGGGGATAGTGACTGTTGTGACCGACGTGACCGGAACCTTGACCCCCCTCTCCGACCGCCCGCGCCTCACGGCCGCGGACCGCTGCGACCGGTGTGGTGCCCAGGCGTACGTCCGCGTCGTGCTGTCCGGGGGCGGCGAGCTCCTGTTCTGCAACCACCACTACGGCGAGCACGAGGCGCCGCTGGCCAAGGTCGCCATCGCCGTCGACGACGAGCGCGCGAGCCTGGACGCGACCGCCTCCACGCCGGAGCGCTGATCTCGAGTCCTCGTCCCGCCGCCATGTCCGAGGACCAGCGCGCCAGCCACGACAGCGACGTCCCCCCGGCTCTCGCCGCCGACCTGCTGACCGGCTGGGCCGCCGACCCGGTCCTCGACACCACTCCGCAGGACGTTGCGCCGTACGCCGCCAAGCGTCGTGCGGCCCTCTCGCCCTTCCTGGGACCTCGTGCCGCGGTGATCCCGAGCGGCATCCTGCGCGCCCGCGCCGGCGACACCGACTACGCGTTTCGCGCCTCCTCCGACTACACGTGGCTCACGGGCGACACCGAACCCGACGGGGTGCTCGTGCTCCAGCCGGTTGCCGGCGGTCACGAGGCGGTCCTGTACGTCCCTGCACGTTCCGGCCGCACGACCATCGAGTTCTTCGCCAGCCGCGCCGGCGAGCTGTGGGTCGGGCGGCGGCCCGACCCAGCGGAGACCGGGGCACGGCTGGCGGTCGAGTGCCGCCCGTTCAGCGAGGCCGAGGCGGTCCTCACCGGGCTGGCCGACCCGGTGGTCGTCCGCGGCGTCGACCCCCGGATCGACGCCTGGTGCTCCCCCGTCGACGCGCGCGGCGACGCCGAGCTGCTCCGCCACCTCGCCGAGCTGCGCCTGCTCAAGGACGACTGGGAGCTCGGCCAGCTCCGCGAGGCGACCGCCGCGACCGCCCGCGGGTTCGCCGACGTGATCCGCGAGCGTGCAGGAGCCCTCGAGCACGGGGAGCGCTGGCTCGAGGGAACGTTCTGGCGGCGCGCCCGCGCCGAGGGCAACGACGTCGGGTACAGCTCCATCGTGGCGAGCGGCGCGCACGCCACGACGCTGCACTGGAGCCGCAACGACGGGCGCGTCCGCGACGGCGACCTACTGCTCATGGACATGGGGGTCGAGACCCGCTCCCTCTACACCGCGGACGTCACCCGCACCATCCCGTTCGACGGGCGCTTCTCCCCGGACCAGCGCGCCGTCTACGACCTGGTCCTCGCGGCGCAGCGGGCCGGCATCGACGCCGTACGGCCCGGTGCCGAGTTCCTCGCGCCCAACCGGGCGGCGATGCGCGTCCTCGCCGAGGGGCTGCACGCCTGGGGCATCCTGCGGGTCGCCCCCGACGAGGCGCTCGACGAGGACCCCTACGGCTCTCACGCCGGCCTGCACCGGCGCTACACGCTGCACAACGTCTCGCACATGCTGGGCATCGACGTGCACGACTGCGCGGCGGCCCGCACCGAGGCGTACCGCGAAGGCATCCTCGCCGGCGGGATGGTGCTCACCGTCGAGCCCGGCCTGTACTTCCAGCCCGACGACCTCACGGTCCCCGAGGAGCTCCGCGGCATCGGCGTCCGCATCGAGGACGACATCCTCGTCACCCGCGACGGGCACGAGAACCTGTCCGACCAGCTGCCCCGATCCGCAGCCGACGTCGAGCGCTGGGTCGCCGCCCAACGCTGACCCCCGTCCCCACTCGGCCCACCGCAAGCGGCGTGCCGTCCCCACTCGGCCACCGCAAGCGGCGTGCCCGTCCCCACTCGGCCCACCGCAAGCGGCGTGCCGTGCTCGACGCAAGCAGGATCAAGGGGAACACTCCGCCCATGGCCGTGCTACGCGTCGTGGGCATCGACGCCGATCACCTGCTGCTCCTCGACCCGGACGGCGGCGGGCACCGGGTCCCGATCGACAGCACCCTGCACGACTCACTGCGACAGGCGGCCAGCGTCGGCACCAGCCGGCTCACCCCCCGCGAGATCCAGGAGCGGCTGCGCGCCGGAGCCACCGTCGACCAGGTCGCCGACGCCGCGGGCGTCAGCACCGAGCGCATCCGCCGCTGGGAAGGTCCCATCCGCGCCGAGCGCGACCGGGCCGTCGACCTCGCGCAGCGCACGCGGTACGCACGACCCCCGGACGGCTCCGTGTCGGGACCCCTCGGCCGCATCGTCAACGCGCACCTCGAACAACACGGCCTCGTCGGCACCTGGGAGTCCCACCGCGACCCCGACGGCCACTGGGTGGTGACCGTCACCCACGAACGGGGCAGCGCCTCGTGGCGGCTCCTCGACGGCGCTTTGGCCGCCCTCGACCCCCAGGCCGAGGCGCTGGGCTGGCGCGAGCCGCCGCACGCGGTCGACAGCGTCAAGGACCACGGTCCGGCCGCGACCGCGACCGGAGGAAGCGGCCGGCGCGGCCGTGCCAGCATCCCCAGCTGGGAGGCGATCCTGGAGAACTCCCCTCCCCCGAACGCCTTCCCGACGTGACCGACGCGCCAGAGCTGGCCCTGGGGATCGACGAGGGCTCAGGACCGTTGGTCGTGCTGGTCCACGGCTTTCCCGAGACGCCCGTCTCCTGGCACCACCAGGTCCGCCCGCTCGTCGACGCCGGCTACCACGTCGTCGCCCCGTGGCTGCGCGGCTACGGACCCTCGCCGGCCGTCGACGACCCGGCCGACGTCACCGCCGACAAGGTGGCGGACGACCTCGCCGGCGTGGCCGAGGGCCTGGGCTACGAGCAGGCCGTGTTCGTGGGACACGACTGGGGCGCGGCGTCGGTGTGGGCCACCGCGGAGCTGCGCCCCGACCGGACGGCCGCCGTGGCGGCCCTGTCGGTGCCGTTCACCGCGCGCTCCCAGCAGCCCCCGCTGGAACGCCTCGCCGAGGTCTTCGCCGACCGCTTCTTCTACATGCTGTTCTTCACCGAACCCGACCGCCGGGCCGAGGCCGCCCTGTCTGCCGACGTGCGGGCGACCCTCCAGGCGACGTACGCGACCTGGTCGGGGCACCCCCCTGCCGAGGCTCGCTGGGAGCTGCCGAAGGACGCGTCACTCCTCGACCAGCTCGCGGACGGGCCGGCGCCCTGGCTCGACCCGCGCGTTCTGGAGGAGGGCGTCGCCGCGTTCAGCCGGTACGGCTTTACCGGACCGCTGTCGTACTACCGCGCGATGGACCTGACCTGGCACCGGGTGCCCGCGTTCGGCACCGCCCCGGTGGTCTGCCCGGCGATGTTCCTCGCCGGCGAGCTCGACGGGGTCCTGCGCTCCACCCCCACCCGGGCAATGGCTCCTCCGCTCGTCCCGGACCTGCGCGCCGACGTGCGCATACCGGACGCCGGCCACTGGGTGCAGCAGGAGGCACCCGAACCGACGACCGCAGCGCTGCTGTCGTTCCTGCGCGAGGTGGCGCCCGCCGTCCCGTAGCCGACACGGGGCCCGTGGAGCCGCTTCGGGTTGTCCCACCCGGTCGCGTCCCGTACGTTCTCGCGCCTCAACATTCTTTTGCCCGTCTGGGGGTGCGGTACCCGGTGTCCTCTCGCGTGGCGCAGAAGAACCTCGTGCTCGCTGCGATGATCTTCGCGGTCAGCATGACGTTCATCGACCAGACGATCGTCGCGATCGCGGTCCCGCAGATCCAGACCGAGCTGGGCCTCAGCATCAGCGGCGTCCAGTGGGCGGTGAACGCCTACCTGCTCGCGCTCGCCTCGTTCTTCGCGTTCGGCGGCCGCCTGTCGGACACCCTCGGCCATCGCCGGATGGTGGTCATCGGCGTCGTGCTGTTCGCGGCCGCCTCCGCCCTCTGCGGGGCGACGCCGCGCGGCGCCGGCGCCGAGGCCTGGATCGTGACGTTCCGGGCCCTGCAGGGCGTCGGCGGCGCGATCATGTACCCGGCATCGCTCGCGATCGTGGTCAGCACGTTCCCGCTGCGCGAGCGCGGCCGGGCGCTCGCGATGTTCTTCGGTATCGCAGGTGGTCTGACGGCCGTCGGTCCCATCCTCGGCGGCTACCTCACCGAGTGGACCTGGCGGGCGATCTTCTGGATCAACATTCCGGTCGCGTTGATCGCGCTCGCGCTCATCTGGGTGTCCAAGCCGGTGACGGAGCATCGACGGGCCCCGATGGACTACCGCGGCGCAGCACTCATCGCGGCGGCGGCCGGCCTGAGCGTCTTCGGCTTCCAGCAGTCGAGCATCTGGGGATGGACGAACGCGGGCACGGGCCTGTGCATCGCCGCCGGGCTCGGGCTGTTCGTCGTGTTCTACCGGGTGGAGCTACGCACGGCGTCGCCCGTCATCGACGTGTCGATCTTCCGTAAGCGCCCGTTCCTCGTCGAGAACCTGGTCCTCGGCGTCTCGATGCTCGTGTTCGTCCCGATCTTCGTGTTCGCGAGCCAGTACGCCCAGATCTCGCTGCTCCAGACGTCCTCCAACTCGGGCCTGTTCCTGCTCTACCTGTTCATCGGCTTCGTGATCGCCGCCCAGATCGGCGGACGGATGCTCGACCGAGGGGGTGCCAGGCGGCCGGTGGTTCTCGGATGCGCGATCGGGGCCGTCGGCTTCTACCTGTGGTCGCAGCACGTGACCGGCCTGCGCCTCGCCGACCAGCGGTGGTACGTCATCCTCGCGGGCTTCGGCCTGGGACTCATGCTCGGGCCGGCCAGCACCGACGCCGTCAACCGCGCCGGGCGCCTGTCGTACGGCGAGGCCACCGGCATCACCCAGACCGTCCGCAACTACGCGGCCAGCCTGGGCCTGGCCGCCTTGGGCAGCCTCCAGATCGCCGTGTTCCGGTCACACCTCGCCTCGGCGCTCACCGCGCAGGGCGTCCCCGCCGCGGCCGCCCACCACCAGGCCGGTGCCATCGCCCAGGCCGGTCAGGGCAGCGGCTCGGGCCAGGTGGCGGACATCCCGCACTTCGTGAGCCTCGCGTTCGCGGACGCGACCCGGGCGGTGCTGGTCGGCATGGCAGTGATCATGGCGGTGAGCACGGTCGTCGCGTTCCTCGGGCTGCGTCCCGGAGTCCAGCCCGACGACGAGGCGGCCCCCGCCCAGCAGTCCAGTCCCCGGCGCGACGTACCCGGACCCCGGCCCGAACCGATCCGATAGCGTCCGGGCCGTGCGCCTCCTGCTGCTGGCCCCGCCCGGCGCAGGCAAGGGCACGCAGGGCGTCGCCCTCGCCGACCACTTCGGCGTCGCACACATCTCGTCGGGCGACCTGCTGCGCGCCGAACTGCGCCACGGCACGCGGCTCGGTCGCCGCGCGCAGCGGTTCCTCGACGCCGGCGACCTCGTACCCGACGAGGTGATGCGCGAGCTGCTGCTCGACACGATCGACGCCGCGGCGCGCGCCGGCGGCTACATCCTCGACGGCTTTCCCCGCACCGTCGCCCAGTCCGAGGCCGCGGCAGCCGTCGCCGAGCGGCGCGGCATCGGCCTCGAGGCCGTCGTGCACCTGCGCGTGCCGGACGACGTGCTCGTGGCGCGGCTGCTCGCGCGGGCACGGGGAGCCGACGACTCGGAGGAGACGATCCGCCACCGCCTGGAGGTGTACGGCCGCGAGACCGCTCCGCTGGTCGCGCGCTACCGCGAGCGCGGCCTGCTGCACGACGTCGACGGCGATCAGCCACCCCCGGACGTGACCGACGCCATCGTCAAGGCCCTCGGCTGATGCGGCGGCGCTAGTGCGCGTCGGCATCGTCCTCGGCGGGGGCGGCACGGTCGGGTACGGCTGGCACACCGGCGTGCTGCGGGGCCTCGCCGAGATCACCGGCATCGACGCCCGGGCCGCGGACGAGGTGGTCGGCACGTCCGCGGGCTCGTACGCCGCCGCGTACGTCCGGGCGGGGGTCAGCGGCGCGGACCTGTTCGCGCTGGCGGTCGGCGACCCGGTCTCCGCGGAGGGACAGGTGCTGGTGCGCCGGGCAGGGCGCGTCGGCGAGCTGGACTCGCCGGCCCGGCGGTCGCTGCGCCCGAGCGACCCGTCGGTCCTGCGGCGCGCCGTCACCGAGCGGAGGGTCCCGCCCCTGGGCGCTCTGCTGGGCGGTCTGCTGCCCGACGGCACCGTCAGCGCGGAGCCGTACCTCGGCCCGCTCCGCACGCTGTTCCCGCACGGCACCTGGCCGACCGGGCTGCGCATCGCGGCGGTCCGCCAGCGGGACGGGCAGCGCGTCGTGTTCGACGGGTCGTCCGGCGTCGAGGTCGCCGAAGCGGTGGCTGCCTCGTCCGCGGTGCCGGCGTACATGGAGCCGGTCGAGCTCGACGGCGAGCGGTACGTCGACGGGAGCACCCATGCGCCGACCAACGCGGACGTCCTGGCCGGCGCCGGACTGGACGTCGTCGTCGTGAGCGCGCCCATGTCGCCGCCGGCCGAGGGCGTCCAGCTGGCCCGCGACCTGCCCGTGCGCTGGTGGGCCGCGCGGCACCTGCGCCGCGAGGTGCAGGCGCTGGTACGCGCAGGGACGCGCGTGGTCGCCCTGACGCCGTCCGCGCGCAGCCGCGAGACGATGGCGCCCTCGGGGATGAGCGAGGCGATCCGGGGTCCCGCCGCGCGGGTCGCGTACCAGCAGATGCTCGACGGCGGCGACGCCCTGGTCCGCCAGCTGACCTAGCGCCGGCGGCTCACAGCAGGCCGAGCAGGTGGTCGCGGCGCGCGGCGAGCACCGCTGCGCTCGCCGTCGCCGACGCCGGACCCGGGACCGCCCGGCGCACCTGGGCGTGCACCCGACCGTGCCCCGCGCCGGTCCGCGCGGCCACCTGAGCCACCAGGGCGTTCACCTCGCGCCGCAGGGCGGCCGCGGCCTGCCAGGCGGTCTGGTCGTGCGTCACGGGCTCGCTCGGTACGGCGGCGAGCCGGCGGCGCAGGTGCTCGTCCCGCCGGCCGAGCAGCGCGGCGGTCTGCTCGGGTGAGAGGAGGCCCGGCAGGCCGAGGAACTCCTCCTCGTCGTCGGTGATGTCGCGCGCCGCCAGCACCGCGCGCCCGGCGTGCAGCACGTGGCCGAACTCGGCCTCCGCGGCGAGCGCCTCCCACTCCGGGCGGGCGAGCTCGTCGGCCTCGCGGGTCACCGCGTCCAGCAGGTCGTCGCCCGGCGGCGGGGGGGCGAGGACGTGCGCCCGCTCGGCCTCCATCTCGGCCGCGAGCGCGAGCAGCGGCCGGACCGCCGGGAGGAACACGGTCGCCGACTCCCCCGGGCGCCGGGACCGGACCACCCGCCCGACGGCCTGCGCGAAGAACAGCGGGGTCCGGTACGACGTCAGCCACGCCAGGCACGCCGCCCGCGGGATGTCGACCCCCTCCGAGATCATCCGTACGCAGACCGCGATCCGCTCGTCGCTCGCCGCGAACCGGGCGATCTTCGTACTTGCTCGCGGGTCGTCGGACAGGATGAGCGCCGGCCGGTGACCGGTCACCCGCCGGACGATGGCCGCGTATGCCCGGGCGTCGTCCTGGTCGGACGCGAGCACGAGGCCGGCGGCGTCGGGCATCCCGGCCTGCCGCAGGTGCGAGATCCGGTCGTCGAGCGCCGCGACGACGTGCGGCACCCACCGGCCGCCCGGGTCCAGCGCCGTGCGCCAGGCGCGCATCTCCTGCTCTCGCGACAGGGGCTCGGACAGGGCGGCCGCGACGACCTCGCCGGCGCTGTTGCGCCAGCGCGACGTCCCGGTGTACGCCGCGAAGACCACCGGGCGGACCACGCCGTCCGCCAAGGCGTCGCGGTAGCCGTACCCGTGGTCGGCGATCGAGCGGACCTCCTCGCCGTCCTCCTCGTAGCGCACGAACGGGATCCGCTCGAGCGGGTTGGTGCGAAACGGCGTACCGGACAGGGCGACGCGCCGCGTCGCCGGCTCGAACGCCTCGTACGCGGCCGCTCCCCACGACAGCCCGTCCCCTGCGTGGTGGATCTCGTCGAGGACGACCAGCGTCTTGCGCGCCTCCACCCGCCGGCGATGCAGCAGCGGCTTGCCCGCCACCTGTGCGTACGTCGTGACGTAGCCCTCGAAGTCCGCGCCGACCGGCCCGACCGCGTTCGTGAGCGCCGGGTCCAGCGCGATCCCGGCCGCATGCGCGGCATGCGCCCACTGCGTGCGCAGGTGGTCGGTGGGCGCGACGACCACGACGCGCTGCACGACCCGATCGGCGAGCAGCTGCGCGGCGAGCGCCAGGGCGAACGTCGTCTTGCCGGAGCCGGGCGTCGCGGTGACGAGGAAGTCGCGGCGGCCCGGCTCGGCGTACGCCTCGGCCGCGGCCCGCAGAGCTGCCCGCTGCCAGCGACGCAGGGTCGGGCCCGGGGCCGGCGGCCGCGCCGGCACCGTCACGTCAAGATCACGGAAACGCAGTGCTCCCAGGGGTTTCTGGCTCGGGCGAGGGCTCGCGACACTACCGTCCCGCCGCGGCGCCGGCCGGCACCGGGGGGCGTGTCGCAGGTTCAGCGACGACCGAGGAGGCGGCCGAGCACGCCCGGCCGTCCGGTGTGTCGCGGCACCGTCTCGCGGATGCCGCCCCGTTCCGCGGCGGGGGGCCGCTCCGGCACGCCGACGGACCCTGGGTCGGACTCGGCGTCGTAGTCGGCCGCCGCGATGGCCGCGACCGTCTGCGCGTCGTCGAAGTCCTCGCTGCCCTCGATCGACGGGACGAAGCCGACCAGAACCCCGTCGCGCAGGACCTGTGCCTCCAGCGCGGCCGCGCCGTCGGTGTCCCACAGCGCCTCCCGCCCGTCCGGGATCACCACCCGGATGCCCGCGCGGTAGACGCCGGCGCCGGCGACGTGGGCCATGACGTCGCGTTCGCGCAGGGCGGCGACGATCCGCTCCGCTCGGCTCGGCTCCATCCGGTCATCCTCTCGCGGGGTCGTACGGCGTGGCGACGCGGGTGCGGGCACTCGGCCTCCTAGCGTGGGCCAGCGTGGACCTGCTCGTGATGCGTGCGCTCTCCCTCACCGCCCCCGACGACTCGTTCCTGCTCGATGCCGTCGACTGGACGGTGCGCGACGGTGAGCGCTGGGTGGTCCTCGGCCCGAACGGCGCGGGCAAGTCCACGCTGCTGGCGGCGGCCGCGGAGGAGGCCGCCGTCGACACGGTGGGCGTCGCCGCGCCGCTGCCCATCCCCGAGGACGAGCGTGTGCTGGACGTCGTGCTCACCGCGGCCTACTCGCGGGTGCAGCGCGGCGCGGAGCAGTACGACCAGGTGGACCACGATCGGGCGCGGGACCTGCTGTCCCGGCTCGGCTGCCGCGCCCTGGCACCCCGGGCGTTCGGCACCCTGTCCGTGGGCGAGCGCCAGCGCGTCCTCATCGCCCGCTCCCTGATGTCCGACCCGGAGCTGCTGCTGCTCGACGAGCCGTCGGCCGGACTCGACCTCGCCGGGCGCGAGGCACTGCTGCACTGGCTCGGGCGGCTCGCCCTCGACCCGCTGGCTCCCTCGACCGTGCTCGTGACCCATCACGTCGAGGAGATCCCGACCGGCACGACGCACGCCCTGCTCTTGCGGGCCGGCCGGGTCATCGCGTCCGGACCGATCGACAAGGCATTGACGTCGCAGACCCTGTCGGCCTGCTTCGGTCTGCCGATCGTGGTCGACTCGACCGACGGCCGTTTCACCGCCCGCTTCGGGCTGGCCTCGTGAGGCCACGCCGCTAGAGGTCGAGGGCCATCTGACCCTCGTCGACGTCCACCGGGGAAGGCCCCTCCCCCTCCGACGAGGGCCCCTCCGACGAAGGTCCCTCCGGCGAGGGCGCGGCGTACGCCTCGTGCTCCGGCGTCGACGACTCGCCGGCTGCGCCCGGCTCGGCGTCGACCGTCCCGATGTCGTGCTCCGGTGCGGCTGCCTCGACCGCGTCGGGCTCGGGACGCTCGTCCGGTGTGGTCTGCTCGTGATCGGCCGCCGGGCTGTCGGGCAGGGCCACGTCCGTCTCGGGGTCGGCGCCTTCGGTGTCGAGCGCCGTCAGCCCCTGCGGCGGCGTCTCGGCGATCACGGGGTTCACCTCCGGCGAGGGCTCGACGCCGGTCTGCACCGCGTCGCCGGCCACGGCAGCAGGCTCGCGGTCCGTCGGCGCGGGCACGACCTCCACGGGCACCGGGTCGCCGTCCGTCGGCGCAAGCGCGGCGTCCGCAGGGACGGCGCCGGCGGGCTCCGCCGTCCCGGCGCCGTGCGCGCCGGCATGGCGCGCCACGTCCGCGGGCGACGGTGGACGGGGCGAGGAGCCCGGTCGCGGGGTTCCGCCCCGGCCCCGGTCCGGACCCCGGCCGGGGCGGCGGCGCGGCCGGGGCGGCTTCGCCAGCCGCGCCTGCTGCTTGCGCTCGCGGGCCAGGGCGTCGGCCGCGTCCGGCTTGAACGTCGCGTACGCCTCGAGGAGCGCCAGCCGTACCGACAGCCAAGCCGCGCGCAACAGCTCCCACTCCTGCGCGGTGCGCTCCTCGGCGTGACCGCCCGCCGCGACCTCCCAGCCGGCCATGCTGGCCCGTTCGAAGCCGTCGTGGGCGGCGATGCGCTCGATGACCTTGTCGGCGGCCGGCTCGAGACCGGACTCGCCGACCACCGCCTGGTACGCCGCGGTCAGGGTCGCCGTCTGCTCGTCGTCCAGGGCCGGCGGCCGCGCGGGACGCGCGGGGCGGCGCGCTCCCTCGGGACGGGCCGCGCGGCCGGCGCGCTCGCCGTCCGGGCGGCCGCCGGGACGGGG